>QGUQ01000180.1 GCA_003242195.1 Bacillota bacterium
TTCGCCGAACCCGCGTCGGCCGCCTCGGTGGCCGGGCTGCTGAAGCTGGCCCGGGAGGAGGACGAGGGCTGGACCCCTCCCGACGGGCCCGTGGTGTGCGTCCTGACGGGCCACGGGCTGAAGGACATCGACACGGCCCTGCGGGCGGCCGCCGCGGGCCAGGGGACGGCCGCGGAAGGCCCGGCGGTCCTCGAGGAGGAGCCGCTGCCGCCCGAGGAGATCGTCGCCCGGGTGGCGGGCGCGCGGGTGAGGGGTTGACACCATGGCGAGCGGCGATGCAGTGGGTTCCAAAGGTCGGCCGCGGGCTGCGGGGGTCGCCTGGGCCCGGGTCCCCGCCACCACGGCCAACCTGGGGCCCGGCTTCGATTGCCTGGGCATGGCACTGTCGGGGTTGGAACTGCGCACGTGGCTGACGCCGTCCAGTCCGGACCCGGCTAGCTGGGACCGGGACCCGGACGAGGTGGCCTGGGACCTGCATGGCGAGGGCCCGGCCACCGACCCCCCCGGGTCGAATCTGGTGGTTCGGGCTATCAAGGCCGCCTTCGCCCGCGCCGGGCAGCGGCACCCGGCGGCCTGGCGGCTGGAGGTGGCCAGCACCATCCCACCGGCGCGGGGCCTGGGTTCCAGCGCCGCCGCCATCGTGGCGGGACTGGCGGCGGCCAACCAGTGGCTGCACCGGGCGGGCCGGCCGCTCCAGGGGTCTGAGCTGCTGGATCTGGCGGCGGCGCTCGAGGGGCACGCCGACAACGTGGCGGCGGCCTTGCTGGGTGGCGTGGTGGTCGCCTGGCGCGAGGCCCCATCGCCTGCGGGTCGGGAACGGGACGAACCGGCCGGGCCGGCGGGGGAGGAAGGCCACGGGCGCTGGCGCGCCCTCTCCTTCCGGCCGCGCGTACCCCTCTACGCGGTCCTGGCCATTCCCGACCGCGATGCCCTCACCCAGGAAGCCAGGGCGGTTCTTCCCGACGTCATTCGCCGCCGGGACGCGGTGTTCAACCAGTCACGGGTGGCCCTCCTGACCCTAGCCCTGGCCACGGGTCGCACCGAGCTGTTGCGGGAGGCCATGCGGGACCGCTTGCACCAGCCTTACCGGATGCGCCTGTTCCCGTGGCTGGAACGCATGGTGGCCCGGGCCGAGGAGGCGGGGGCGGAAGGGGCCTGCCTGAGCGGCGCCGGCCCCAGCTTGCTGGCCCTCGCCCGTTGCCAGGAGGCCGAACGGGTGGCGGACGCCCTTCGGGGCGCTCTTCGGGCCGAGGGCGTGCCCGGCCGGGTAGTGGTCTGCCCCGTGGCCCGTCAGGGCTACCGGAGCGGGATGACGGGAAAGGGGCGAGGGACGCGCATGGGATCCGACCGGGACCGGTCCCTGGCGGACGTGCGTGCCCGGGGGAGCCGATCCGCCCTTTAAGGCTCGGAAGACAGCCAAAGCCCGGGGGACAACCCATCCACGAAGCACAACTCCACCAGGCACAACATCAACGTTCTCGCGCGAGCCCGCCGGACGACTGCCGGCGGGCTCGCCTTTGGGCACCCGGCCGGGGACCCACCATGCAGAACTATCCAGGCACGAACATGCACGAATGGGATTGTTCGCGCAAAAACGATCACATACAATCAAAACTGGGCACAGGCGGTGAATGCAAGGCTCGTCATCACCACTTCATCTCTGCGAGGGATGACCGTGTTCGCAGAGGAACGACGGCGACAGATCGCAGCCCTCGTGGCGTCGGCCCGGGCGGTGTCGGTGACCGACCTGGCCGCGCGGTTCGGAGTGTCGGAGTCCACCATCCGGCGGGACCTGCGCGAGCTGGAAGAGGCCGGTCTCGTCGAGCGCACCCACGGCGGGGCCGTTCTCCCCGACCTGCGGCGCTACGAGCCTTCCTTTCATCAGAAAGAGGGGGAGCGGCGCCAGGAGAAAGAAGCCATCGCCCGCGTGGCGGCGCGGTTGGTGAAAGACGGAGACACCATCATCCTCGATAGCGGCACGACGACCCTCGCCCTGGCGCGACTGCTGCGGGGCCGCACGAACCTGACGGTGGTGACCAACAGCACCGTCATCGCCGCGGAACTGGCCTGCGCGCCGGGCGTGGAGGTCGTGGTCACCGGTGGCATCCTCAAGGGGCGGACTCTGGCGCTGGTCGGCGCCCAAGTCGCCCGCTTCCTGAGCCAGGTCAACGTGGACCGCGTGTTCCTCGGGATCAACGGCATCCACCTGGAGGCTGGCCTGACGACCCCGACGCTGGCCGAGGCCGAAACGAAGCAGGCGATGATCGGTGCCGCCCGCGAGGTGGTCGTCCTGGCCGACCACACCAAGCTCGGCCGGGTGACCTTCGCCCACGTCGCTTCCCTTCAGGAGGTCCACCGCCTGATCACCGACGCCGGTGCCCAACCTCAGTTCGTCCAGCAACTGCGCGAGGTGGGGCTGGACGTCCAGGTCGCACCGCTGGACGCCCGTGTCATGGACGCCTCCCCCGTCGAGGCCCCCGCCACCGGCCGCGGCGGGCGCGCGAAGGACGTGAGCGGATGAAGCCCGTGGTCGTGACGGTGACGCTGAACCCGGCCCTCGACCGCACGGTGGAAGTGGAAGGCCTGCGGGTGGGAGGAACCAACCGGGCGGCGGTCGTGCGCGTCGATCCCGGCGGCAAGGGGCTGAACGTGGCCCGGGTCGTCCGCCGGCTGGGGCTGCGGGCCATCGCCCTGGGATTCGTCGGCGAGGAGAACAGCCACGTCTTTCACCGGGTGCTGGCCCGCGAGGACGTGGAGGACCGCCTCCTGGAAGTGCCCGGCGAGACGCGCACCAATCTCAAGGTCCTGGACCGCCTCACGGGCACGGAGACTGAGATCAACGACACCGGGTTCCGGGTTGCGCCGGAGTATCTGGAGCGGCTGGTGGCGCGCCTGGACGAGACCCTGGAGGCGTGCGGCGCCCTGGTGGTGACCGGGAGTCTTCCCCCCGGCGTGCCGGCCGATTTCTACGGGCGCCTGATTGGCCGCGCCCGCCAGGCCGGCCTCCTGACGGTGCTGGATGCCTCCGGTGAAGCGCTCCTGCGGGGACTGGAGGCCGGCCCCGGGGCCGTGAAGCCGAACCGGGCCGAGCTGGAGGAAGTCGCGGGAGCCCCCCTGGATGACCTGAACACGGTGCATGAGGCGGCCAAGGGCCTGCGCGCAGCCGGTGCCGGCTGGGTGCTGGTGTCCCTGGGCGCCGAGGGCGCGCTGCTGGTCACGCCCGAAGGTGCGTGGTACGGCAAGGCACCGCCGGTGACGGCCGGCAGCACCGTGGGAGCCGGAGACTCCGTGGTGGCCGCCATGGTCCACGGGTTCCTCACCGGCCTGGCGCCCCAAGAGATCCTGCGGCGCGCGCTGGCCGCTGGTGCGGCCACCGCGATGCTGCCCGGTACCCAGCTCTGCGCGGCCAGCGACGTCGACGAGATGACGGCCAGGGTCACCGTCCGGCCGTTCGAGCCGATCTCCGCCCAACGAGCCGCCGGCGGCGCGCCGAGCTCCGATACGGCGGGCTCCGGCGACAGGACGGGGGGGCCCGGCGGGGCTGCCCCCGGGGGGGGTGGAACGGGGGCGTTTCCCTGGGGCCTCCCCTGGCCGGAGAGCAGGGGAACCCCCAACTGGGGGGCAACAAGGGACGTGTGTTTTATAAGGAGCTGGCCGGGCTCCTGGACCGGGCCGGCAAGCTCGCGGACTTGGATTCGTACGTGGCGGCGGTCCTGGCGAGGGAGGCCCTGGGTACTACCGCGGTGGGCATGGGGGTGGCCATTCCCCACGGTAAGAGCGCGGCCGTGCGCCAGGCTGCCGTGGCCTTCGGCCGCTCCCGAACTGGCGTGGACTTCTCGGCGCCTGACGGCCGGGCCGTCGACCTGGTGTTCCTGGTCGCGGCGCCCGAGGGGGCCCACGACCTCCACCTGCAGGCCCTCGCCCGGCTTGCCCGTCGCTTGATGCACGACGAGGTCTGCGCGGCCCTGCGGCAGGCACGGACCGCCGGGGAGGTGGTGGGCGCCCTCGTGGGCGATGAGGACGCGGGCTGAGGGAAGGCAGGCGGCCGCACGCGACGAGGAAGGACGAAACCCGGGCTCTCCAGCCCCGCGGGGCTGGGACGAGGCAACACTGCGCAGGAGGTGCGCAACGATGAAGCGTAGGGTCGTGGCCGTCACGGCGTGCCCCACGGGGATCGCCCACACGTACATGGCGGCGGAAGCACTGGAGAAGGCAGCGCGGGAGAAGGGTATCGAGATTCGCGTCGAGACCCGGGGATCCGTCGGCGTGGAGAACGCGCTGACGCAGGCAGACATCGAAGCGGCGGACGCCGTCATCATCGCCGCGGACGCCAAGGTGGACACGGCACGGTTCGCCGGCAAGCCGTTGGTGGAAGCCAGCGTCGGCGAGGCCATCAGGGACGCCGCGAAGCTGCTGGATCGAGCCCTGGCCGCTGCGGCCGCCCGGACCGCGGAGGAACCCGGGCCGACGACGGCGACAGCGGCCCGCGGGGCAACCACCCGGAGGGGCGGAACACCCGGGGGGGTCGGGGAGGAACGGGGGGAAGGGGGGGCGGCCGGACCCGGTCCTTTAAAAAAATCCCAGACCCACCGA
>QGUQ01000181.1 GCA_003242195.1 Bacillota bacterium
GGCTGACCCGCGGTCCCACCGTTCCCCATGAGCGCGACACCCCGTGCCCCCCGGGCGCCCGCCCGGCAGCGCTATGGGCGCCCCCGCCAGCTCCGGCGCAGGGCGACGGTCAGCGCGCCCACGGCCAGCAAGCCGGTCACCCCGCCGAGGGCCATGGCGCCCGCGCCCCAACCCGCGGCTGACATGCCCAGCATCGGGGCAATGGCGGGAGCGGAGCGCAGCGTAGCGGCCAGGCAACCCAGCACCACGGACGCCCACACCCAGGCCGGGCCGCGGAGACGGCCGCCCCCGAAACCCGGCAGCATCGTCGGCGCCACGGCCAGGATGAGGAGGGTCATGAAGCCGGCGCCGGTGGCGTGGATGGCTGCATCCACGGAGGCCGAGGCCGGTCCCACCGGGATGCCCCACTCCCACAGCCCCCGCAGCACCAGAATGAGGCCGGCCAAGGTGGCCCACCCATAGGCGGCGACGGCTCCCGCGCCCGCGGGGTCACGCCACCAGGCATACCGCCCCCGGTCGCCCGGAAAGGCGAGCCTGCGGCTGAAGACATGGACGGCCGCGGTCCCCGTCCACAGGGCCGCTCCCCACAGAAGGTCGGCCGCGCCGGCGAGGACCGGAGGCCGGACCCCCGTGGCGGCGTGGACGGCACCCGCCACCGTCCCCGCGAGGATCCCTGTCCCGAGCAAGAGCCCGGTCCAGCGGACCAACTGCGGGTTGGCCGGGCGCACGCGGAAGAACAGGGAGAAGACCCGCGCGGACATGGCCAGGGAAATCCCGACGATGAAGCCGAACAGCGCGATTTCCACCGCCAGCCGGTCGAAGGCCGGGGGGATGACCGGGAGCCTCCCCCCGGTCGCGGCTCCGACCGCGCCCGAGGCAGCGCCTGCCGTGGCCACGGCAAGGGCCGTCGCGACGGCGCCTGCGGCCCAGGCAATGAGGGCGGTGACAAAGGATGCGAAGGCGATGGCCAGCAACGGGGCTACCTGTGCGAAGGCCTTCTTCGTCGTCAAGGGCGGACCGGAGCGCAGGCTCAGGCCGAGCAGGAGGACGAGGCCGGTCCCGGCCGCCGCCTCTAGGACCGCCCCCAAGGCGAAGGCCGCCACGCCCACGACGGCCACCAGGGACAAGCCGTGCCCAACCGTCTCCGCCGCCGCAGCCGTTCTGGCCGAGCCCGCCGCCGGGTCGGCGGTGGCCAGGACCAGGGCGGCCAGCACCTGCCCGGCCACGCGCAAGGCGAGCCCTCCCGCAAAGACTCCGAACAACGGCCGAACCCAGCCCGGCCGCGCCAGCTGGCTGCCCCTCAGTCGCGGCAGGAACTGCAAGGCCACACCCAGGATCATGGCCCCGCCCCATCCCGCCAGTTGCGCGTGGCCGTGGGCCTGGGCGAGGGCGGGATAGGCGGCCAGCCAAGGCGAGCCATTGCGCGCGGCCGTCGCCAGCAAGCCGCCCAGGAAGAATCCGGGTACCAGGGCCGCCGCCAGGGATAGGTCGACGAAGGGCAGCCAGGGCCAGCGCTCGCGCCCTTGCGGATTCGCGGACGTGGGCTGCTCGGTGTCCTGCCCGCGCGCCCGTCCTTTGCCAACCCGCGTTGTCGTCAAGGACATCCAGGACGGTACCTCCAGGGTCCTTTCGGGACGAGCCGTCGGCGCGCCACGGCGCGCCGGCTGGGCACCACAAGAGGCGTGCTTACGCGCCTTTCCCTTGCTTGTGCCGCCGGCTGCCCGTCCCGGGGACCTGTCCTCGTGCTATTATCGCCGGGATCGCCGGGCCGTCGCTCCTTGCCCGGGTTCGACGGCTATTGTCCTCCATGTCCTGCCGCCGGTCTGTGTCCCCCGTCACAGCCCCCACCGGAGGCGCCGTTCCGGGTATCGAGGCCCGGCACGCGACGCCATACTAGGCCGGAAGGGAGTGATCACGTGATCTACGTCATTTGCGAGCCCTGCATCGGGGTGAAGGATAAGTCTTGCCAGGAGGTCTGCCCCGTGGACTGCATCTACGAGGGCGACGACCAACTCTACATCAACCCGGAAGAATGCATCGGCTGTAGTGCCTGCGCGGCCGTGTGTCCCGTGGAGGCCATCTACGACGAGGACGAGGTTCCGGAGAAGTGGAAGCACTACATCGAGAAGAACCGCAAGTTCTTCGAGCAGTCGTAAGACTCGGGCCGCCGCTGGCACGAGGCAGGCCGGTGGCGGCCTCGCCCCCTTGCCCGGGTTTCCCGTCCTCGAGACCGGCCTTGGCATGCTCCCCTTCCTCCCTCTCCTTCCTCAAGCCCCGGACATCCTCGCCCGGCTGCCGGCCGTCATGGGATCTGCCCCAGACCCGAGACTTCGCCGGCCGCGTTGCGGTTCGGATCACCGGCCCGGTCGCGGAAGGAGCCTTTGTAACAACCGTCACGGCGCGGACTGGACGGTGTGTTACGGTAGGTTCGGGCTGAAACACCCCGTTCCGGCCGGCCAGCGGTGGAGGCGCCGCGCCGGCCGCTTCCGGCCCGCGCCGGACCGCGGCCACGCTGGGACGGTCCGAGCGATGGGCCGTTACGGTCGTGGCGGCGCGGTGAGGCTGGTCGTCCGGTCGGGGGACTTCGAGATAGGGAGGGTGGAGTGGTGTCCTGGTACAAGGCGGTCGTGTTCCTGCACGTGATGAGCGCCATGTTCTGGGTCGGCGGCATCCTGTTCTTGAGCCTGGTCGTCGTACCGGCAGCGCGCCGCTATGACGATGCCACCCGGTCCCGTCTCCTGGTGGACGTGGGCCGGAGGTTCCGCGTGACCGGCTGGGCCGCCCTTGGAGTGCTGGCGGTGACGGGGCTCATCCAGATGGGAGCGCGGGGCGCATCCGTGGCGAACGTGCTGGACGGCAGCTTCTTCACCAAGCCCTTCGGTCAGGTGCTGGGCACCAAGCTCCTGTTCGTCGCCCTCATGGTGCTCGCCACGGCCGTCCACGACTTCGTCGCCGGTCCGGCGGCCGAGCGGGCGGCACAGTCGGGGAGCGACCCGCGCCCCATGCGGCGCGTGGCCGGGTGGCTGGCGCGCGTTACCGCCCTGCTGGCGCTGATCGTGGTAGCCCTGGCCGTGGACCTCGTCCGCTAGGCGTCCTTATCATTCTGCAGCGGCAGGGAACGGCTGAACCATCGGCTGCATCCTCATGGCCGACCGGGCCCGGCCCGGGGGTCAGCCTCCGCCACGCCGGCACGGGGCACCGGTGTCCCCCATCCTGCGGCGACCGTTGCCATTGGATTTCCGCCTCATCTAAGAAGAGAGATCTATTTAAGTTTCAGATTAATTTCAGGTTCCACTCAACGAGCCTTCAGCCTCCACCCCCACGATGCGGGTTGGAGGTGTTATTTCGATGAGGCAGTCTCCGTCCGCCCGATTCTTCCTGGTCGCGGGCCTGCTGGTGGTGTTGGGACTGGCGTTGTGGGCGGTTTACCCCGAGGCGGGGGCCACATCGGGGGCCGGATCCGGTGCGGCGCAAGCCGGTGCCGGTTCACAGCCTGCGCCGGCACAGGGGGCGGATGCACCAACGTATGAGGTGTTCCCCGCCGGTACCGGCTCAGAGGGCCAGAAGCAGTTGCCCGAAGGTCAGCAGTTGGCCAAGTACCGGGTGGAGAACGGCGTCAAGGTGTTCGAGCTCACGGCGCTGCCGGTGAAGTGGTCGACGGGCGACAAGGAACATGAGGCCTGGACCTTCAACGGCACCGTGCCCGGGCCGCAGATCCGGGTCAAGGAAGGTGACCGGGTCCGTGTCATTGTGAAGAACAAGCTGCCCGAGCCGACCGTGGTGCACTGGCACGGCATGCACGTGACCAACGCCATGGATGGCGTACCCATGGTCACCCAGGACCCGATCCCGCCCGGCGGCGAGTTTGTCTATGAATTCGTGGCGAAGCCCAGCGGCACCCATATGTATCACACCCATTTCAACGTGCTGAAGCAGGAGGGCAAGGGCCTGTTCGGCACCCTGATCGTGGAGCCGCGAGAGCCGGAGCCGTGGTCCTATGACAAGGAATACAGCCTCATGATCGCCGACGGTGAGCTGGGTTACACCATCAACGGCAAGTCCTTCCCCCACACCGTGCCCATCAAGCTCAAGGTCGGCGAGACGGCGCGCTTCCGCCTCATGAACATCGGGAACCAGATCCACCCGATGCACCTCCACGGCTTCGACTTCAAGATCATCGCCAAGGACGGGCGGCCGCTGCCGCAGCCCATGGAGGCCAACACCCTGGACCTGATGCCGGGTGACACGGCGGACGTTCTGGTGACCTTCGACCGGCCCGGTACCTGGGCGTGGCACTGCCACGTCATCTCCCACGTCGAGGACTCCAAGGGCAACATGATGGGCCTGATCCAGATCATCCAGGTCGAGGAATGAGCGTTTCCGGCCGCGGGGCCGGGGCGCTCCCGGGGAACGGGGGCGCCGGGCGCAGCGGGGCACGTCGAGGGGATGGTGCGCCGGGGCCCAAGGGCCCCGGCGCACCATCCCGCGGCGCTTCACCGGACGGGATCGCGGCGGGCTCAACGGGCCGCTGCCTCCCAAGGCGTCGCCGTGGTGCGCGCTCCGCGCCTCCCAATGGTATCCTCCGAAGTAG
>QGUQ01000182.1 GCA_003242195.1 Bacillota bacterium
GGCCCCGGAAGGGGGGGGGGGGTGCCCGGGCCCGGCAGCATTTGGGCGCCGACGTGGTGATCTTCGACCCCGACCTCACCCCTGCCCAGCAGCGCAATCTGGAACGGGCCATCGGCGGTAAGGTCATCGACCGTACACAGCTCATCCTCGATATCTTCGCGTCGCGGGCCCGGACCCGGGAGGGGCAACTGCAGGTGGAGCTCGCCCAGCTCCAGTACCTGTTGCCCCGCCTCGCCGGGATGGGAGAGGCCTTGTCGCGGCTCGGCGGCGGGATCGGGACCCGGGGCCCGGGCGAAACCCGCCTGGAGGTCGATCGCCGGCGGATCCGGCGACGGATTGCCGAGCTGCGCCGCCTGCTGGCCGAGGTGCGGCGCCACCGCGCCACCCAGCGCAAGCGGCGCGGGCGCACGGGCGTGCCCGTGGTGGCGTTGGTGGGTTACACCAATGCCGGTAAGACGACGTTGCTGCGGGCACTCGTGGCGGCCTATGGCGATCCCCGCCACCTGCCGCCGGCCGGGCGCGACCGCCTCTTCGACACGCTGGATCCCACCGTGCGGAGGGTGGAGTGGCCCGGCGTCGGCCCCGTCCTGGTTTCCGACACGGTCGGGTTCATCCACGACCTCCCCCCTCACCTGATCGCCGCCTTCCGCGCCACCTTGGAAGAGGTCGTCGAAGCCGACGTCCTGCTCCACGTGGTCGACGCATCCCAGCCCCGGTGGCCGGCGGACGTGCGCGCGGTGGACCGCGTCCTGGCCGAGATCGGCGCGGACCGGCAGCCCCGCATCGTGGTCTTCAACAAGATGGACCTGCTGAGCACATCTGGCGCGGCCGGCGGGTTCGCCGGGCCGGAAGACGCTCCGACGCCAGCCGAGCTACCCGGCTGCGCGGGTGACCGGGGGCCTGTCGTGCGGGTGTCGGCCCTCACCGGCGCCGGGTTGGACGAACTGGCCGCGCATGTGGCTGAGATCCTGCGGCAGCGCTATCGCCGGGTGCTCCTGACCATCCCCTTCTCCCGCGCCAACCTCCTGGCGCGGGTCCACGCGGCCGGCCGCGTGGTGGAGGAGCGGACGACGGATCATGGCTGGACCGTCGTTGCCGAGCTGCCTCTGGCCGAGGCGGGACGGCTGGAACGGGAGGGCTGGGTGAGGGATGGGGTGGAGGCCCGTCCGGAAGTAGGGGAAAAGGGGGGGATGCCGCGGTGAGCGGGCAGACCATCGCCGCCCTGGTGGCGTCGTTCGGCATCGTGATGGGGCTCCTGGGTACCGTCCTTCCCGCCCTGCCGGGATTACCGTTGGTGTTTCTCTCGATCCTGGCTTACGCCGCGGTGACCGGTTTCCAAGTCATCACGCCCGTGGCCCTGGGCGTCATGCTTGCCGCTACCCTGGCCGGGATCGCGCTGGAATACGGGCTCGGCCTGGCAGCCGCCAGGCGCCGCGGTGCCAGCCGCGCGGCCTTGTGGGGAGCCTTCCTGGGCGGAATTGCCGGTACTGCGCTGCTGGGACCCGTGGGGGTCGTCGCGGGGCCGCTACTGGGTGCGACGGCGGGTGAGCTGCTCAACGGGCGCCCCTTCCAACGCGCCTTCGAGATCGGCTGGGTCACCGTCGTGGGCATGTGGATCGGCATCCTGGTGGAGCTGGGCATCGGCCTGGCGATGGCCGGGTATTTCTGGACCCGTGTCTTTTGACGCACTCCTTTGCACAAGCCCGCCCTACCCGGCCTGCGAGTGGCCGCGTCCGCCAGGGAAGACGGGGGCCATCACGCGAACCGGTTTCCCTTCACGGCTTTCCCTTCAAGGCAACTTCCGGAATAGCCTACGACAAGCGCCGCAACAGAGCGACAACCTTTCCGAGAATGCGGGCTTCCCGCACGTAGATCGGCTCCATGGCAGGGTTCTCCGGCTGCAGGCGGATGCGGTCGTGCTCGCGGAAGAATCTCTTGACCGTTGCCTCGTCGTCGATCAGGGCCACGACGATGTCGCCGTTCTCGGCCGTGTCCTGGCGCCGGACGATGGCATAGTCGCCATCCAGGATGCCGGCACCGATCATGCTATTCCCGCGGATACGCAGGGCGAAGACCTCGCTGTCGGGAACCAGCCCGGCAGGCAGGGGCAGGACGTCTTCAATGTTCTCCACCGCCAGGATCGGTTGACCCGCCGTCACCTGACCAACCAGCGGCACGGCCACGGTGCGGGACCGGGCGATGGCCTCGTCGATCACCTCGATGGCCCGGGGCTTGGTGGGGTCCCGGCGGATGAACCCCTTCTGCTCAAGTCGGGACAGGTAGGCATGCACCGTGGAAGTGCTCTTGAGTCCTACCGCCTCGCCGATCTCTCGCACCGACGGCGGGTAACCGCGCTCGCGGATACAGGTCTTGATGTATTCCAGGATTTGGCGCTGCCGCTTCGTCAGTTCCTCCAAGGGGCGCCACCTCCAACCCGATACACGGGGATTATAGCACGTATGTTCGCAGGTGGCAAACAGTTGTTCGGATGTGGGTGGAAGGGTGTCCGATGCCAACGTGTCCTTCCAGCGCACGTCTCCGTTCGCAGGCACGAACGGGGTCGATGAGCTGGTGGGGAGGCGGGCGCCCAGGATCGCACCATGTTGCCGTTAGGCGTGACGTTCGAGGGCCCCGTGGGCGCCGCGCCCCTCGACCTGGCACACGCCTTCGAAGCATGTGGGACTGCCGGGCCGCTGCGGGATTGTGGCGGCACAGCTGGGACACGGGGATAGGTGCACGTTCTTCGATTTCGATCCTTCCAGGCGTCTACCCCAGCGCGGGTCAAAGTCACCCCAAGGCAACCTCCCAGCCCCCAGCCCACCGTGTACGCCGGCCTCACAGGACAAACCTCTCCCCGGCCCAGGAGGGCGGGGGAGGTCGGTCTGTCCGGCATGGGCAGACAATACCGGACCGGGCAGGCCGACGAAGCCGGGCGACGGCGAGCTGCCCTTCAGACCCCCTTGACAGGAACATATGTTCGGTGATACGCTGGTCCCGCGAACTCCGAACAAACGTTCTGGGATGGTGGGCGTCGGATGCAACGGGTAGCAGCACAGGCCTGCGGGGTGCGGCATTACCGGGTGCGGCGCCGGTATCGGTGGCGGCCGCGCGGGTGGGTGATCGCGACGGCGGCCGGGCTTGCGCTGCTCGTCGCCGCCGCAACGTTTGGCGCGGCTGTCGGGGGCAACCGGGCACGGGCGGACGACGGCACTGCCCTGGGCCACCAGGGAACGGTCACCGAGGTCGTGGTGGAGCGCGGAGATACGCTCTGGTCAATTGCGAGCCGTTACGCCAAGCCTGGTGAAGACATCCGTGATAAAGTGCACGAGATCATGAAGGCGAACGGGCTGAAGGATGCCCAATTACGTGCCGGCATGGTTCTCGTGATACCCAAGGGGAAACCCTAAGAGGTTGCGAAGGCTTTGGAGACGGTTAGGAGATGGATGAGTGAGTATGAGCCCGCGCCACGTGGCGCGGGCTCGTTGTCATGGGCTGTCCACGAGGTCGAGAGGAAACGGCTATCGCCACGCGATACGGTACGGGGTCCAGCACCTTGTGGCCCTCCGGGTGTCTTGTCTGGCCCGTTCCCCCCGCTACCGGTCGGCCCCGGAAGTCGCGGTTGCGGGTTGCCGGGTGACGGCGACCGGAGGAACCCGGCTGTCCCGGGCGCGCGAGTCGCAGACTTTAAACTTCGCATAACGTACATTATGTTAACTTATTCATGCCGCACACGATTCCGAAGCCGGCGACCGCCTAGCGGGATGAACATGAGCCTGGCCGGTGAATCCAGCTACGCACCTGCTGCCGTACGGGCACTAGGTTCTACCGTGCGGAAACCCCTCACGCGGGGCCGTGCGTGGTCCGCTCTCCCCGTTGCTGCACGGCTCAGTAGCCGGTGTCCTCACGGAGGTCGAACGTCCAAGGGGCTCATCGGCGGCCAATGCCCGTCTCCAAGAGCAGCGCATCCTAAGACGGAACGCTACGGCAGGACCACACACCAAGCCAACCCGGCTAAACGGGGCGATTTACAACGGAGCCATCGTCGCGTCGTTAGCGGAGACCGGGTTTGGGAACAGCCCGGGCGCGGTTCGGGAGGTCAAGGCATGAACTCGGAACCTGGCATAGGGCCGCCGGGGCCAGTTGCCAGCGGCGTGCGGGGACGGGCGTGCGACGGATCGAACCCTCGGACGCAGGCGGGGTCCAGGACTTGCTGCCCAAAGGGAAGGGCTTAGCGGGGCCACTGTTGTTTCATGAAATACATATTTTGTTGAACGAAGTACCGATCGAACCGCCCTCCGGCGCAGGAACCCCCTCCCCGAAGGCGGCTCCGTCCATTCCGCGCTCACGGACGCCTAAATGCCACGAGGTACGGCGTCACGGGCCACGTCCTCGGGCCGGTACAGGCCCGTCCACGCGGTAGGCCTCATCGAGCCGCACGTGGTTCGGAGTACCCGGAACTGGCCAGCCCCTCGGCCTGTAACCCCGAACATCAGCACGTCGCCGATCCGGACGCCTCAGGTCTCCCGGACCTCGGCCGGAACCGTCATCTGGCCCCCTGTCTCTACGCATCCAAGGTCC
>QGUQ01000183.1 GCA_003242195.1 Bacillota bacterium
CCTTCGTTTTTCACCCAGAGCTGCCGGACGCCGAGCCGTTCGGCAAGGGCCGGCAGGTCGATCAGGGGGGTGCTTCCCTCCCCCAGGGTGGGGAAAGTGCGGTACGGAAGGTGCTCCCCATAGCGGAGCATCCCCCGCCTGTGCGGAACGGGCTTCCACGGTCCCGGGGCATACGCGGGGGTGACACTGGCCGGATAGCCGGCCTGCAGGCACTTCGGGCAACCGGTTAACGGCTCGGGGCCTGCGGGGTCATAGGTGCTGTCACAGCGCAAGCATACGAAGTGCGTTAACCTGGGATTGCGTTCGACCATGGTACGGGACATTCCAGACATCGACGCTCACTTCCTGCCTGCCACGGCGTAAGTTGCACCGCAGGCAGCGTCATTCTACCATCGGGCTACCGGCGGGGTGCCTGCAACGGACTGTGCCCGCGGGGGAGGTGTCGACCGGTGGGGCGCCTGGACCTGTTCGACCGGCTGGAGTTCCTCTCGTTCCGAGACCCCGGCGTGGCCCGCGACCGGCCGGTGGATCTGCGACGGGCCCTCCTCTGGCCCCTCCTCCCCCTGCTGGGGGGTTCACGGCTTCTCGGCTTCGGGCAACCCCTGTACGATTTCATTGCCCGTCGCCGGCGGGTCATGCCGGCGGGGAAGTGCGGTGCCGGTTGCTCCCGCGCGGGCGGCCGGTGAGCGTTTTCCTCATGCCGGCCACCCGTGCGGCATCGGGCACGGGCAAGCGGCTACAGGGAGCGTTCGAGAACGACGAACGATCCCGCCCTTCGATATCCGAAGCTCGTGTACAGGCCGTGGGTCACCGGATTGCCGACCTCGGTGTTGAGGAAGCTCGGCACCCGCAGCTCGTCGAACCAGGCCACCGCGTCGGCAACGAGCTGCCGTCCGATCCCGCGGCCCCTTTTTGCCGGGGCGACGATCACGGACTTGAGGCAACCCACCCCGTTTTCCACATAGCTGAAACAGTAGCCGCAAACGGCCCCATGCAGGTCGGCCACCGCGAAGCGTGCGGGAAAGAGACGGGCCAAATCCTCCAGGGCAGTGATCGAGGGATGGTCCGGTGCTGCCCGCCAGATAGCCTCCAACGCCCCCCGATCTCGTTCCAGCACGGCGGGCCGAATCGCCGCCGGCCCCCTTCGGCGATCGTGAGAGGGATGGCTTCCTCCGAGGTCTCGCTCATATCGCACCAGTTCACGCCAGACGGACATGCCCAGCTCGCGTTCATACCAGTTCCTCAGCACGGGACGGGTGGTTCCTGCCCGGACGACACGCACGTTCAGCCGTCTTAGCTCTCCCAACAGCTTGTCGAAAGCAAGCCGCCAGCATTGCGGGGGTCCCGTCACCCACCGCTCGTAAATGACGGCCTGTCCGGGCTGTTCCAGGTACGCGGCGACCGAACCCACCTTCCCCCCGTCGCCGGCCACGACGGCCACCGCGACGCCGGGATGGCTTGAAAAGAATTCCGGATCGAGCGATGCGGGGGAACACAACTCAGCCTGCAATGCTCCGGTCCCCTCCCACGCGCACGCCGGCGCCAGCGATTGCAGGACGACGTCCCCGGAGGTGGCCGGGCGAATGACCGCCTTCATAGCTCACCCTACCGGATCGGATGGCCGGGGAGCCTTGCGACCTCTTGCCCATACTCATCGATGATGCGAACCACGATCGACCCGGTGCTGGCAGCGAGCTGTTGCTTGGGTGTCCCTCCGACGTCCACGTCGATGTACCCCGTGAGGCGAACCGTTTCACCAGGGTTCAGGTCGAGGGGCGCAGGGGATGAACGCGGATCTGGATCGGCCCTGTGTTCCTCCCTGATCACCCGCGCTTGCAGCGCCGGTGGAAGGACCACATCCCATGTCCAGCCGCGAACGGGAACGGTGCCGGTGTTGGTGAACGAGGCCTCATAGCTGACCCGCTGGCGGCGCGTGGACGGATCTCCCGGGATGGCGCCGGTGGCCACCACCAGATCCCCGGACAGCCGGGGCGCACCGGCCGGTGCGCCCTGTGCGCCCTGCGGCAGGCAGCCGGGCAGGATCGCGGCGGCCACGGCCAGGAGGGAGACCATCACGGCAACCTGTAGCCATCGACGCGGCTTCATGACACACCTCCGGGACTCGCCTGCTTTCCTCCTCGGGGCGTTGACCTTCGTCACAAGAGGCGCAGGGGACACAGCGGCCGGCCGCCTGCCGGCGGCGCTGCCAGCCCTTTACAAGGGTGGTTTCCGCCCGGGCGGTGTGGCTCCTCCTACCGGTTCCCTCTTGTTGCACGATATAGACCGTGGCACGGTTGACGTTGCACAGCATCCCGGAGGTGACCATGGTGGCGGACGCCCCCTTGCCGGAACCGATGGAGCAATACCTCGAATCCAAGCGCGTCGAGCGCGGCCTGAGTCACTCCACGCTGGCCGAGTACCGCCGGGACCTGCTGGACTTCTGCCGCTGGCTGGCGCGCCGGCGGGGCAAGGCCCTGGACGGCCTGGGTGCCGAGGACCTGGCGGCCGTCGACCGGGACCTGGCCCGCAAGTGGCTGGCCCACCTCGACGACCGCGACCTGGCGCCGGCCACCCGTGCCCGCCGCTTGTCGTCGTTGGGAGGGTGCTTCAAGTGGTTGGCCGCCGAGGGATGGATCCCCCGGGACCCCTTCGCCAGCCTGGAGAGGCCCATCGCCGGCGAGCGGCACAAGCGGCTGCCCATGTACCTTTCCGAGGCGGAAGCCGAGCGGCTGTTGCGCACGGTCCTGTCGGACGAGGGACTGACGCCCCGGCAGAAGGCCCACCATGCCCGGCTGAAGGAACGGGATTACGCCCTCATCACGACGCTCCTCTACCAGGGCCTGCGAATCGGCGAGGCGGTAGGCCTGCGACTCGGGGACGTGGACTTCCAGGAGGGGACGGTACGGGTCATCGGCAAGGGAGACAAGGAGCGCCTCCTCCCCCTCCACCGCCGCACCCGCGAGGCCCTGCAACACTACCTGCGGGCGTGGCCGGGGCCCCGCAAGCCGAAGGCACCCCAGGACCCGCTCTGGTGGACGCTGGCGGGGCGGCCGCTGACCAAGAACGCGGCGCAGGTGGCCGTCAAGCGGCACCTGATGCGGGCTGGCCTCTGGCGGGCGAGCGCCCATAAGCTGCGCCATACCTTCGGCACCCGGCTGGCCGAGGCGGGCGTCGACCTGCTGGTCATCAAGGACCTGCTAGGTCACGCCACGGTGGCCACCACCCAGATCTACGCCCACGTGGCACAGAAGCGGCTCCGGGAGGCCATGGAACGGCTGCGGTGAGGCCCTGCCGTCGGGGCACTCCCCCCTCGCCCGGCCCGGTTGCCGCGGCCGAACTTCTTTGTTATCCATGGGATAGCACGCTCGGTGGCCCGTTGGTGCGCGAACGGGCTTCCCGCGTCCTGGGCCCGGGAACGGGCCCGGCCACCCATGGGAGAGGATAGGCCACGAATACGGCCCGCACGTCATCCCGCCCCCGTCCATCGCTGGCCGGCCTGGCCGCCGCCCGCGGCGGAGCGCTCCCCGGTCCCGCGCGGCGGTGGCTGTTGCTGGCGGCGGCGACCCTGCAGCAGGCGGGGCTCACCTTCGTCCGTTTCGGGATCCCGGTCCTGGCGCCCTTTGCCCGCGCCGACCTGGGCCTCTCGTTGGCGGACACGGGCGTCCTCCTGGGGGCTTTCGACCTGGGGGCGTTGCTCACGTTCTACGTCACCGGCCGCCTCACCGACCGCCTGGGGGAGCGGGCGGTCATGGCGGCGGGAGCCGTGGTCACCGGCTTGCTGGCTGCGGCCGCGGCCGCCAGCGACAGCTTTGCGGGCCTCGTGCTGTGGCTGGCGCTCGCGGGAACCGGCTTCCCCTCCAGCCAAGTGGCCGGCAGCCAAGCGGTCATCGGCTGGTTCCCGGTGTGGGAGCGGGGCCTGGCCATGGGCATCCGCCAGGCCGGCCTGCCCGCGGGCGGCTTCGCCGCTGCGATCATCCTGGCGCTTTTCGCCCACAGGGCGGGCTGGCGCCAGGCACTCCTGGTGGCGGCCACCGCTTGCGCCGCCAGCGGGATCCTCACCTACGCGATCCTGCCTGCAGGTGACCCCGAGGAAGCCGCTGCGGGCGCGACAGGGCGGCGGGGGCGCCCGGGACAGGGGGAGCGGGGCATGCCCTCTCCCCATCCGGGGAGGACCCGCGGCCGTTGCTGGCGGGGCGGCGAGACCCCGGCCTCCTTCTGGGAGGTGCCCCGCTGGTTCGTCCGCAACGGTGTGGTGGTATGGACCACCGTCATGGCCTGCCTGCTGGCCGCGGTGCAGTTCAGCGTCACGGGGTATCTGCCGCTGTTCCTGGAGGATGTCTTCGGCTGGCCGCGGGACGCGGCGGCGCGGTTGCTGCTGGCCGTGCATGCCGGGGGCATGGCCGGCCGCCTGGCCTGGGGCTGGCTGTCCGATCGTGTGTACCGGGGTGAACGGGCCCGGCCGCTGGCCATCGTGGCTGCCTGCGGCGCCGTGGTGGCGGGGGGCCTCGCGCTGCTGGCAGCCTTTCCCGCGAGGGGTACGGCGG
>QGUQ01000184.1 GCA_003242195.1 Bacillota bacterium
GCGGGACGAGGCAGCGCTGCTGGCCGCCCTGGCCCGCCGGCCCATGGCCGGGTTCGACCTCAAGCCCCTCTACCGCGTCCTGGCGGCGGCCGGTCAGTCGCAGGCGAGCACCCGGGACGCCCGCGAGGAGAAGGGCGGCCGACCGGGGCCGCCGGAGCCGCTGCCGGTGCCGGCCGGGGACGTCAAGCTGGCGGCCTACCTTCTGGACCCCGTGCGCAACCGGTATCACCTGGTGGACCTGGCGCGCCAGTTCCTGGGGGTGGAGGTGGAGGAGGGCCCCGCCGACCGCCCGGCGGACCCCGCGTGCCGGACGCCTGCCCTGCTGGGACGGGATGCCGCCCTCTGTGCCCGCCTGCGTCCTGCCATCGAGGCGGAGATCGCGGCTCGGGGCCTGGAACGGGTCTACCGGGAGATCGAGCTGCCCCTGGTGCCCGTGCTGGCCGCCATGGAGGTGGCCGGCATCGCCGTGGACCGGGAGCAGTTGGAACGCCTGGGCCGGCAATTCGCCGCGCGGAGCGAGGAGCTGGCGCAGCGCATCTACGAGCTGGCGGGGGAGACCTTCAACATCAACTCCACCCAGCAGTTGGGCCAGGTGCTCTTTGAGCGCCTCAAGCTGCCGGTGGTGAAGAAGACCAAGACCGGCTATTCCACCGACGCCGAGGTGCTGGAGGCGCTGGCCGCCGAGCATCCCATCGCCGAGCTGGTGCTGGAGTACCGGTCGCTGGCCAAACTGCGCGGCACCTACGTGGAGGGGCTGGCCGAACACATCGGGCCCGACGGCCGCATCCACACCACATTCCAGCAGACGGTGGCCGCCACGGGTCGCCTGTCCAGTACCCAGCCCAACCTGCAGAACATCCCGATCCGGGACGAACCGGGCCGCTCTCTGCGCCGCGCCTTCGTCGCCGCTCCCGGCCACCGGCTGGTGGCAGCCGACTACTCCCAGATCGAGTTGCGGGTGCTGGCCCACTACAGCGGCGACCGGGCGCTCCACGAGGCCTTCGCCCACGGACAGGACGTCCACGCCCGTACCGCCAGCGAGATCTTCGGCGTGCCCCTGGAACAGGTCACGCCCGAGCAGCGCCGGGTGGCGAAGGCGGTGAACTTCGGCCTCGCCTACGGGCAGACCGACTTCGGCCTGGCGCGGGCCCTGCGCATCGGCCGGGCCGAGGCCAAGCGCTTCATGGAGCGGTACTTCGAGCGGTACCCGGGTGTGAAGCGCTACATGGAGGAGACGATCCGCCGGGCGCGGCAGACCGGTGAGGTCACCACCCTGTTTGGGCGCCGCCGGCCCATCCCCGAGATCCGCCACCGCGTGCCCCATATCCGCCAGAACGCCGAGCGGGTGGCCATCAACACGCCCATCCAGGGCAGCGCCGCGGACATCATGAAGCTGGCCATGATCCGCGTCCACGGCGCCCTGCTGCGGGAGGGCCTGTCCGCCCGCATCGTGCTGCAGGTCCACGACGAGCTGATCGTGGAGGCGCCGGAGGACGAGGTGCCCCGCGTGGCGGCCCTGCTCCGGCGGGAGATGGAGGGGGCCTACCGCCTGGACGTGCCTCTCGTGGTGGAGGTCAAGGCGGGCGTCAACTGGTACGAGATGGAGGAGATGAACGGGTGAGCCGGCGAACGGACCCGTGCCGGCGCCGCCTCGCCGGCGTCCCATGCCGCGTGCCCTTCCCGGGCCACGGGTACTCGCGGCCGGTGAGTCCCCGTGCCTGAACTCCCCGAGGTAGAAACCATCCGCCGCGTCCTGGCGGTGCACCTGCCCGGGCGCGTCATCGCCGGCGTGCAGTGCCGGCGGGCCGACGTGGTGGCCGGCCCGTCGCCGGAGGATCTCGCGCGCCTCCTCGCCGGGGGCCGGTTCGTCCGCGTAGGCCGCCGGGGCAAGTACCTGCTGTTGTGGGTGGAACGGGACGGGGGCTTGGTGCAACCCGTGGAGGGTGCCGGACCGGTTTCCTCCGACTCGGCGTTCGCGGCGCGGGCGGCCGGCGGCGCGAGCCCGGTCGCTGGCGGCTCGCCTGCTTCACGCGAGGGGAACGGCACCCATCCCTCCCTGCTGGTGGGCGTCCACCTGCGGATGACCGGGCGCCTCACCCTGGCCCGCAGGGGGGAGCCCTTGCCACCCCACACCCACGTTGTCATCCAGCTGGTCCCGGTGGGCCCGCCGGGGGACCCCTGGGACGAACTCCGCTTCTCCGATACCCGCCGCTTCGGCCGATTCTACCTCATGGATCCCCGCGCCGCCGCCGGGGTGGTGGCGGCCGCCGAGTGGGGGGATGACCCGCCGCCCCTGCCCCGCGGCTCCGTGGCAGGGGCCGCCGGGGGCTCAGGGGCGATGGTGCCCCCGGCCGGCCTCCTCCAGCTGGGGCCCGAGCCCCTGGGGCCGCAGTTCGGTCCCGGCGCCCTGGCGCGGCGGCTGGCCGGGCGCCGCGCGCCCGTCAAGGCGGTCCTCCTGGACCAGCGGGTGGTGGCGGGGCTGGGCAACATCTACGCCGACGAGGCGCTCTTCCGGGCGCGCATCGACCCGCGCCGCGCCGCCGGCTCCCTGGCGCCCGGCGAGGTGGCTCGGCTGGTCCGGTCCATCCGCGCCGTCCTCCGCGATGCCCTGGCGGCAGGGGGTACGACCTTCTCCGACTACCGCGACGGGTTGGGGCGCGAGGGTGCCTTCGCGCCGCGCCTCGCCGTCTACGGGCGCGCGGGGCGGCCCTGTCGGCGCTGCGGGACGCCCATCGCCACCACCCGTCTGGCCGGCCGGACGACCCATTTCTGTCCCTCGTGCCAGGGGGCGTGACGGAAGCAGAGGGGCCCCGGGACGGCCCGGGGCCCCTCTCGCCGAATTGCTATCGATGGACGGTTCAGTAGGCGAAGCGGTGGTTGCCGATCCAGCCCGCGCTCGGCCGGCTCTCGAGGAACGGCTGGTAACCGGACTTCATGGGGTTCCAGAAGTACAGGGCGCCACCCGTGGGGTCCACGCCGTTCACGGCGTCGATGGCCGCCCGCCACGACTCCGCGCTGGGTTCCCGCCAGAAGGTGCCGTTGAGGACCGGCTCGAACTGCCAGGGCTCGAAGAGCACGCCCTCGATGGTGTCGGGGAAGAGGGGGCTCTTGACGCGGTTCATGATGACCGCGCCCACGGCGACCTTGCCCAGGTAGGGCTCGCCACCGGCTTCGGCCTCGATCATCTGGGCCAGGAGGCGCAGCTCGTAGTCGTTCACGCCCACCGGGGCACGGCGCGCCTGCTCCTGGCGCGGCGCCGGGTTCGGCTCGGGGCGTGCGGGCTTGGCCGCGATCTTGGCGTTGCCGTTGGCGACGGGCTTCTTCCCGTGCTTGCCAACCTTGGCGGCGTCACCGAGGGGCACGAGGAGCCGCTGCCCCGGGACGATCATGTCGCCGCGGAGGGCATTGGCCTCCTTCAGAACGTGGACCGGGATCCCGTAGCGGCGAGCGATGAGGAACAGGGTGTCCCCCGGCTTCACCGCGTAGATGTCGTAGTGGTCGATGACGGGCACGGCCAGGTAGGTCCCGGCCCACACCACCGACGGGTGGGGCAGCCGGTTCAACTCGGCGATATCGCGAACCGGGGCGCCATACCACTGGCTGACCTTCCAGACGGAGTCCCCGGGCCGGACGTAGTGGGTGGCGAAAGCGGGACCCCCGGAAGCCTCGGCGCGGGCGGCCGTGCTGCCCAGCACGGCGACAGCCGCGAGACCGGCACCCAGCAGGAGGCCGCGCCACCATCGGGCCCGCTGCGACTGCGGTCGATTCATTTTCTCCCTCCCCGGGTAACAAGTGTGTAATACACGCGTAATGAATTATAGGAAAGTGCAAAATCCGCATCATGACCAAAATAGTGGTATCCATGGAAACAAGAAATCAATGGTATCTGTTCTAGTTCCAAATGGGTAGAAAGGGGAAGGATGTAAGGAATGAGACCGAAGGCGTCCGCGACCCGTTCCCAACCCCGGCCCCGCCGGCGGGCGCCGTGCAATGGGGGACCGTTCCTGGTAAGCTGGGGCCGAAGCGAAGTGGCGCACCCTCCTGCGCGACCGTGTTCGCACCCGCTCCCGGGCGAGGGAACGGGAGTGAGGCCCGCGCAGGGGACGACGGGACGACGTGGCGGGGCCGGGGCCGCGGACGGGCGGGCGGTACAGAGCGGCGGGCGGTACGCGGCCCGGAGGTGCGCCGGGAAGGAGGACGGCAACCCGTGATGGTGGTGGCCCTGGAGTTCGATGATGAAAAGGCGCTGGAAGCGGCCGTCCGGCGCCTGCGGCAAGGTCTGGGCGTGACCGGAGAGCTGGCCATCAAGCCCCTGGAGACAGGGGGCTGGCGCCTCACCGTTTACTCGGAGAAGACCCTGCGCGAGTCGAGCCTCGAGCGCCTGGGTGGCCGGCGGGTGGACCTGTGAGGCCCGGACGGGATGGTGGCCGGCCTGACGAGGGTTTCTTCCTGTCCGGCGAGCCTGGCCGGCGGCCCCTGCTGATCGGTTTGACCGGGGGCATCGGCAGCGGCAAGAGCAC
>QGUQ01000185.1 GCA_003242195.1 Bacillota bacterium
GTCACGGCCAGCAACACCCCAAGGGGGCGCCCGTCTTCCTCGAGCCGGCGTCCCTCCTCGTCGCGCACCTGGAGGACAGGGACGGCTTCCAGCAGCGTCCGGGCAACGGCAGCAGGCCCGTCACCGCCGACGAAGATCACGTCGACCCGATCCCCGGCGGCAACCGCTCCACCCAGCCCCTGCTCCAGGCCGGCAGGCAGGAAGAAGGCCTGCCGGCCCGGGGGCAAGGCCAGCGACAATCCTGCCCCCTCACCGGGGGCGATGTCGGTGGCCAGCACGACCTCACCCCCGACCACATCGCGGCGCAAGACCCGGCCTACCACGTCCTCCAGGGACGTCACGGCCGACGGGTGCACGGCGGCGGCCGGCCGGAGCGCGACGGACACCATGTCGGGCTCGATCTTGACCGGTGCCGTCAGGTCGCGGTTGGCCACCACGACCGGCAGGGCGGCGGTGGCGTCCAGATAGACCCGGTAGGCCGTCAGGCCCGCCAGCACCGCCACCGCCAGGCTGGCCCAGGTGCGCCAGCCGGCCCGCATGGTTCCCACCCCCAAGACATACCAAATAATGGTGACACGCCCATCATATCCCTACCAGCCATCAAAGTCAACTATTTCCATACCGCCCTTGTCATCCTATTTTTGGTACTAGGAGGTGGTCGAATTGTGGGGGTTCACCGAAGACCGGCACCGTATCCCGGGAGCCGACCCGAAGGGGCCTCAGGGGCCGCCCGAATCGTCGGCGGGCACCGAGCCGGCGACCACCCGCAAGGGGGGAAGGCGGCATGCCGCGGTCCTGGCTGTGGCCTTATTGCTGGCGGCGAGCGCCGGCCCCGCCGGCGCCACCGACCCGTGGTACGCCGACCTGGGTGGCCACTGGGCCGAGGACGAGGTGCGGGTCCTCTGGGAGGAGGGGGTGACGGACGGCTACCGATTCGTTGACGCCACCGGCACCGAGCGGTCCTACTTCCTGCCCGACCAGTTCATCCAGCGCGCCCAATTCGCGGTGCTGGTCGTCAAGGTGCTGGGCCTGGCGCCCGTCGGGGGCGCCCCGTTCTTTCCCGACGTGCCGCCCGGCTACCGGGCGGGCGGCGACTTGGACGCCTTCGGTTGGATACAGGCCGGGGCGGCGGCCGGGATCTTCCACGGAGATCCCGACGGACGCTTCCGGCCCGACGACGTCACCCGGCGAGACGAGGCCGTGGCCATGCTCATCGGCGCCCTGGACTTGCAGTGGTACGCCGACTCACTAAGCCCGGAACGAATTGCCGCCCTTCTCGCACCCTACGTCGACGCGGGGGAAATCCGGCCGGACCTGCGGGACGAGATGGCGGCGGCCATCGACCTGGCCATCGTCGTCGGCTACGGTGATGGGCACCTGCGGCCAGCCCGACCGCTGACCCGGGCCGAGGCGGCCACCCTTCTCTACAAGTCGGCCCTGATCCGGGTGCACGCCGACCCACCCACCTTCTCCCCCGACGGCGACGGCTTGGACGAAACGGCCCGCTTTCGGGCCGAGGCCCTGTTGAACCGCAATCAGGCAGGATGGCACGTCCAGGTGCTCCGCCCCGACGGCACGTCGGTCCGGGAATGGTCGGGGGAGCGCCTGCCCCAAGCCTGGGACTGGGACGGGCGCGACCAGCAGGGCGTTCCCCTACCGGCGGGCACATACCTGGTCCGGGGAACCCTCCTCAGCCGTCAGGGCGCCGTGTTCCGGTCGGCCACGAAGCCCCTCACGGTGATCTACCACCGGCTGGAGGCCGGCGTCTCGCCACCGGTCGTGCCTCCGGGCGGCGCCATCCGCGTGCGGGCGCTGACGGAGGGCCCCGCCCTGTCCGTGACGGTCACGGACCCGTGGGAAGGAACGCGGCCCCTGGAGGGGAGAGGCGATGGCGTGTGGGAGGCGTCCTGGTCCCTGCCCGGCGACATCGTGGAGGGAGCCTACACCCTCCACGTCCGCGCCCTCTATCCCCGCGCCGAGCGATCGGTGCAGCTCACCCTCCAGGTGACGGACCCGCTGTGGATCCGGGGAGAGGCGATTCCCAACCCGGCCTCGGCCGGCCAGCGGGTGACCGTCGTCGCCATCACGCCCCAGGCGGCGGAGGGCATCACCCTGCAGGCGCCGGACGGCACCCGGGCGACGCTGGTGGCGATCGAGCCCGGACGCTGGGAGACGGAGTGGACGGTGCCCGATGACACGGCCCCCGGGGTGCTGCAGCTGGAACTGACGGCCCGGCGCGGGGAGGACCGTGCTACCACCGT
Organism: Bacillota bacterium; assembly: GCA_003242195.1. Taxonomy (GTDB): domain Bacteria; phylum Bacillota; class Sulfobacillia; order Thermaerobacterales; family Thermaerobacteraceae; genus ZC4RG37. Next base: position 2,262 of record QGUQ01000185.1, read on the forward strand.
GGTACCACTGCTCGTCGACGGGCATGTCCTGGATCAGGTCCGATTCCACCTCAGTCATTGACCTCGCCCCCACCCCAAACGGCAGCACGCCGGGCGGGGACCCGTGACGGGGCTCGCGTTGCGGGGGCCTGCCCGCCTTCGCTGGCGGGGAGGCCCCCGGCCCTGCCCCTGGAAAACGAGCAGCCCTCAACCCGGGACCGCCGCCCCTCAATCGGTGAAGGCGGCGGCGATCTGCAGCACCGCCGGTCCCAGCAGGACGATGAACAGGGTGGGGAAGATGAAGAACACGAGGGGGACGAGCAGCTGGATGGGCGTCTTCATCGCCCGTTCCTCCGCCTGCTGCCGGCGCCGCTGCCGCAGCTGCTCGGCCTGCACGCGGAGGACCCGGCTCAGGCTCACCCCGAGGCGGTCTGCCTGGATCACGGCGGCGGCAAAGCTCTGGAACTCGGGCAATCCGACCCGCTCCGCCAGACCCCGCAGCGCCTCCTCCCGGCTCTTGCCCAGCCGTAGCTCCTTGAGGTACTGGCGGAACTCCGTCGACGTGGGCGTGGGGAACTTCTCGCTGACCTTTTGCACCGCACCGTCGAATCCCAGTCCCGCCTCCACGGACACGCTCAGCAGGTCCAACACGTCGGGAAGGGCCCGGGCGAGTGCCCGGCGGCGGAGGGCGACGCGCCGGCCCAGCCAGGCATCGGGCGCCAAGACCCCGGCCGCGGCCAGCAACCCGCCGGCGGCCATTCCCCTGGCGGTACCCCCGCCCATCAACAAACCCAGCACCAGTCCGGAGAGGCCGCCGCCCAGTTTGGCGGCCAGAAGCGTGCCCGTGCCGACGGGCCGGCCTGCCTCCGCCAGCCGCTGCTCGAGGCGCGCCAGCAGGCCCCGCGGCGTCCAACGCTCGATGGCGGCGATGGCGGAGGAAAGCAGCGGCTCGAGCACCCGCTCCCGGAAGGGCCGGGCCAGTTCTTCGGCTTCCGCCCGGTCCGGGGGAACGGGTCGCAACCGCAGTTCCTTCAGGCGCTTGCGGGTGATCGCCTCGGCCTCCGAGGGGGCCAGCAGCGCCATCACGCCCAGGGCCGAGGCCATGAAGACCAGCCAGAGGAGTAGGGGTTCGAGCCATGCGGAGGCGATCAGCGGCACCGGCTACACCTCCACGCGGATCAAAGCCCGGATCACCAGAGCCCCCGCCACCTGCATGATCCCGGCCGCCCCCATCATCATCCAGCCCAGGGGGTCTTGCAGGAGCGGTGCCACGTAGGTCGGGCTGATGACCATCAACAGGAAGAACAGGGCCACGGGCAGCAGCCCCAGGATCCAGCCCGATAGCCGCCCCTGCGCCGTGAGGGTGCGGACCTGACCCTGCAGGCGTACGCGCTCGCGGATGGTCTCCGCCGTCCGCTCCAGGACCCCGGCCAGGTTGCCGCCCACCTGCTTCTGGATCAGCACCGCCGTCACCACCAGGTCCAGGTCCCGGCTCGGCACCCGGTCGAGGAGGTTGGCCAGGGCATCTTCCAGCGGGATGTTGACGCGGGTTTCCTTGACGAGCCAAGCGAACTCCTCAGCGATGGGCGGTGGCAGTTCCTGGGCCACCACGTCCGCCGCTTGCAGGAAGGAATAGCCGGCCTTCAGGGAGTTGGCCATCAGGGTCAGGGCGTCCGGGAGCTGGTCGTTGAACTCCCGCAGCCGCCGGTGATAGCGCCAGGTCACGTAGAGGTCCGGTACCCACAGGCCCAGGAAGCCGGCCAGCACCGCCCCCAGCCAGTGCCCGGTCAGGAGGAGGCCGGCGAGGCTACCCACGAGGCCGCTGCCCACCTGGAGGGCCAGGAGCTCCACCGCCCGCAGCCGCAGGCGCGCTCGAGACAGCTTGCGTTGGACGCCCTCCAGCAGCCTGCCGCCCCGCAAGCGCGCCTCGGCTTCCGCCACCAGCCGCTCCCGCAGGGAGCGGGCCTCCTGCTGGTCCGGCAATGGTCCCTCCATGGCCACCATCGGTTCCAGCTTCAGAGTGCGCCGGCGGCTGTGCCGGTGGAGTTCCTCCAAGCGGCGGGACACGGTGTTCTCACGCCACGCCTCCCACGCCTGGAGCAGGCCCCAGGTGAGGTACACCGCCGCCGCGAACACCAGCACCAGCACCCACCAACGGCCGCCCGGCACCGCGCCTGACCCCGCCGGTATCCAGGCCGCCACCGCCCTCGCTCCGTCCCGCCAGACCCTCTGGAGGAACGCCACTCCCATGCTTCCCACCGCCGCCACCTCCCCACCGC
>QGUQ01000186.1 GCA_003242195.1 Bacillota bacterium
CCCTGGGGCTGATCGCCGCGCCACTGGCGGGGCGGCGCCGCCTGCCGGTGGCAGCGGTGGCGGCGGGGCTAGCCCTCCTGGCGGTCATGGCGCCGGGGGCGACGGGCCCGGCGGTCACGGCCGACGGTGGCCGCATCCTGTACGAGCGGGACACCCTCTACCATCACCTGCGGGTGGAGGATCGGGGCGACAGCCGGTTCCTCCGGTTCGACGACTCCTGGCAGAGCGGCATGTACCTCCACGACCCGGTGGCGGCCCGCTTCGAGTACACCGACGTGATGCATGCCGGCTGGGCGCTGAATCCCGGTGCCCGGCGGGTCCTGCTGGTGGGCCTCGGCGGCGGGTCCATCCCCAAGCGGGTGCTGGCCTCCTATCCCGGCGTGCGGGTGGACGTGGTGGAGCTCGACCCGGAAGTGGTCGAGGTGGCGCGGCGCTTTTTCGCCCTTCCCGCCGACCCGCGGCTGCGCATCTTCATCGATGACGGGCGCCGCTTCCTGCGCCGGGCATCGGGGCCCTACGACCTGGTTCTCCTGGACGCCTACTTTGCCGACTCCATCCCCTTCCACCTGACCACGGTGGAGTTCCTGGCGCAACTGCGCTCGCGCCTGGCCCCGGATGGTGTGGTGGTGGCCAACCTGATCGGGGCTCCGGAAGGGCCTCGCAGCAAGTTGCTGCGGGCGATGTACCGGACCTACCGGCAAGTCTTCCCTCAGGTGCACCTCCTGCAGGTCTTGCCCGAAGACCCGCAGGAGGTCCAGAACGTGATCCTGCTGGCCACCGCCCGCCCTTCGGTGCTCTCCCCGGAGGAGTTGCGCAACCGGATTGCGGCCTGGGCCCGGCAGCACCCCGAGCTGCGGTCGCTGGCCCAGGCGGCGGAGCTGGTCTACGACCGGCCCATCGACGTCGCTGACGTGCCCGTCCTGCGCGACGCCCACGCCCCCGTGGACGCGCTGCTCCACCTGTACCGGGACGAGGTGCCCGATGGGGGCGCGCCGAATGCGGGCGGCCCGGGCGCAGGCGCACCGGATGGGGGAAGCGACTGACAGCAAGCGGTCCCGGCCGGCGCCGCCTCCCGCGGTGGCCGGCCGGGAGGGGAGGAAAGGGGTCATGCCTTGCGACTGCTGGTACGCTGGCTGATCAATGCGGGGGCCATCCTGCTGGTGGCGTGGATCGTCGACGGGATCGAAGTGCGGGGTCCCGTGGCGGCCCTGCTGGCGGCGGCGGTACTGGGCATCGTCAACGCGGTGATCCGCCCCGTGGTCCTGTTCCTCACCCTGCCCATCGGGTGCCTGACCCTGGGGCTGTTCACCTTCGTCGTCAACGCCCTCATGCTTTGGCTCACGGCGGCGGTGGTGGATGGCTTCGAGGTGCACGGATTCCTCTCGGCGCTGATCGGCTCGCTGCTCATCAGCCTGGTGAGCAGCGTGGCCTCCTGGTTCCTCGGCGGCGCCACCGGGGAGTGAGGGCTCGCGCGGCGGGGGCGTCCCATCACGCGTGGGGGTCGCGGCCGGCCAGCTGCATCAGCGCGTCGATGGCCAGGAGGTAGCCCACCGGTCCGAGGCCGCTGATGACGCCCACGCAGGCCTCCGCCGTCAGGGAGCGGCGGCGGAAGGGCTCGCGGGCGTGGATGTTGGACAGGTGCACCTCGATCACCGGCAGCCCGATGGCGGCGATGGCGTCGCGCAGGGCGACGCTGGTGTGGGTGTAGCCTCCGGGGTTGATCACGACCCCCTGGACGCGGCCGCGGGCCGCGTGCAGGCGGTCGATGAGCTCTCCCTCATGATTGGACTGGAAGATCTCCACCTCCACGCCCCGGCTGGCGGCGTGGCGGCGGATACGTTCGTCCACCTGGGCCAGCGTCTCGGTGCCGTAGACTTCCGGTTCCCGGGTCCCCAGCAGGTTCAGGTTGGGGCCGTGCAAGACCAGGATGCGCACCGAATCCCTCCCGTGGGGGCGCGGGGGCGGGCCTCGGGCCGGGACCGCGACCTCAGGCGCGGGCCGCCAGCGAGGGCTCCAACACGGCCGCGACGGCTTCCGCGGGCACGTCGGCGGTGACCACCACGTCGCCGGGCGCCCGCAACAAGACAAACCGGACGCGGCCGCCCCGCTTCTTCTTGTCGTGTTGGAGGCGGTCCATGAGATCTTCGATGGAAGGGACCGCGGTTCCCGCCCGGGCCGCGGCCTCGGCCACCGAGGTGGGCAGGCCCAGGGCGGCTACGAGGTGGCGAACCTCGCCCTCCAGCTGGGGAGGGCACAGGCCCAGGTGCCGGGACAGGGCCGTGGCCAGGCACAGCCCGGCGGCGACGGCCTCGCCGTGGGGAACGCGGTAGCCGGTGGCCGCTTCCAGGGCGTGGGCAAAAGTGTGGCCCAGGTTCAGGTGGGCCCGCACGTTCCGCTCCTCCGGATCCGCTGCCACGTACCTCGCCTTCACCCGGACCGAGGCCGCGATCCAGCGGGTCAGGGCGGCCCGGTCGCGCCGTCGCAGGGCGGGCACGGCGGCCCGCAGGTCCTCCAGGGCTCCGGGCGAGTCCAGCAGCGCATGTTTGGCCATCTCGGCCAGCCCGCAGCGGTAGGCCCGCTCGGGCAGGCTGAGGAGGGTGTCGGGGTCGGCGACCACCAGGCGTGGCTGGTAGAAGGCGCCCACCAGGTTCTTCACCCGGGCGTGGTTGACGGCGACCTTGCCCCCGACGCTGGCGTCCACCTGTGCCAGGAGGGTGGTAGGCAGCTGGACGAAGGGGAGCCCCCGCATGTAGGTGGCTGCCACAAAGCCCGCCAGGTCACCGACGGCGCCTCCGCCCAGGGCGCACACCCAGGCGTCGCGGCCGGCGCCGGCGGCCAGCAGCTGGTCGTACAGGAGCCGTGCCCAATCCAGGCTCTTGGCCTCTTCCCCCGCAGGCACGATCCCCCAGCCCACCCGGAAGCCGGCGGCCTCCAGCCCGGTCTCCACCCGGCGCCGGTAGAGGGCGGCCACCACCGGATCGGAGATCACGAAGGCCAGGGGAGCCTCGCCCCCCGGACCGGACGCCGGGTCGCGGAGAGCGGAGCCCAGCAGGCCCAATGCCCCCGGCCGGACGAGCACGTCGTATCGGTCTCCGCCCGCTTCCACCGTGACGGTCTCGGCAGGCACGTCGCCATCGCCACCCGGTGCCCCCCCGCTCCCTAGCGGGTGGCCGGGATGGTCGGCGGCCTGCCCCAGCCGCTGCAGGATGGCATCGACGACCTGCGCGGGCGTGCGCCCCGCAGTGTCGATCACGTACCGGGCCACGGCCGCGTAGGACTCCTCGCGTTGCGCCAGCAGGCGGGCGATGCGGCCCTCCAGATCCCCTGACGGATCACCGGGCGCCGGGCGGAGCAGGGGACGGTCCGCTGCCGACGCCAGCCGCTGAGCCAGGGTGTGGGGAGGGGCCGTGAGCAGGAAGACCCACCGCTCGCGGGCCAGGGCCTCCCGGTTGGCGGGCGTTACCGCCGTGCCCCCGCCCGTGGCGATGACGGCGTGCTCCAGGGCCAGGGCCTCCGCCAGCGCTTCCGCTTCCAGGGCCCGGAAGGCGGCTTCGCCTTCTTCGGCGAAGATGGCCGCGATGGACCGGCCCGCCCGCAGTTCCACCAGCTCGTCCAGGTCGAGGAAGGGCAGGCCCAGTCGCTGGGCTAGGAGTCGCCCCGCGGTGGTCTTCCCCGTTCCCATGAAGCCGGTCAGGATGACGCGCACGGGCCCGCCTCCCCTCCCGTGCCGCGGCGGGTGAAGGCCGCCAGCTGCCGGCAGTAGGATTCGTAGTTGCGGCGTACCTCGTCCATGCTGTCGCCGCCGAACTTCTCCAGCCACGCCGAAGCCAGCTCCAGGGCGACGATGGCCTCGGCCACCACGCCGGCCGCGGGCACGGCGCAGATGTCGGAGCGCTCGTGGTGGGCGGAGAAGGCCTCGCCCGTGAGCAGGTCGGCCGAGGCCAGGGGCCGACGCAGGGTGGCCAGAGGCTTCATGGCGGCGCGGACGACCAGGGGCTCGCCCGTGGTGATACCGCCCTCGATGCCCCCGGCACCGTTCCTGTACCGGAAGAACCCACCCGTCGCCCCGCGCACGTCGCCACCGGTGGGCCGGGCGCGGCCGGGGTCGTAGCCGATGGGGTCGTGGACCCGGGAGCCGGGCAGCGCGGCGGCGGCGAAGCCGAGGCCCACCTCCACGCCCTTGATGGCGTTGAGGGCCATGAGGGCGCCCGCCAGGCGCCCTTCCAGGCGGCGGTCCCACATCACGTGGCTGCCCAACCCGGCGGGCAGGCCCGTCACCAATACCTCGAAGACGCCGCCCAGGGTGTCCCCCGCCTGGCCGGCCGCCCGGATCGCCTCCACCATGCGCTCCGACGCCGCGGGGTCGGGGCAGCGGACGGGAGACGCCTCCGCCGCCTTGGCCAGGGCCTCGGGGTCGAAGGCGGGCCGCCCGCCGGCATCGTAGGCGAGGGCGGGCGACTCGATGGCCACGTCCCCGATGCGCAGCACGTAGCTCAGGAT
>QGUQ01000187.1 GCA_003242195.1 Bacillota bacterium
TGGAGGCGGGCCTGCGGCGGGGTCGGGTCATCGCCGAGGCGGTGAGCACCGCCCGGGAACTGGGCAACCGGCCCGCCAACGACTTGACGCCGCCCCGGCGGGCCGAGGCCGCCAGCGCCCTCGAGCGCCTGGAAGGCGTGCGGGTGGAGGTGCTGGATGAGGCGGCGCTGCAGGAGCGCGGTTTCGGCGGCATCCTGGCGGTGGCCGCCGGCAGCGCCCAGCCGCCGCGGCTGGCTGTCATCACCTACACCGGACCCGAGAAAGGGGCGGGGGACCCGGCGGACCTGGCCCTGGTGGGCAAGGGCGTCACCTTCGACAGCGGCGGCATCTCCCTCAAGCCCCGCGAGGGCATGGAGGACATGAAGTTCGACATGATGGGCGCCGGCGCCGTCATCGGTGCCATGGAGGCCATCGCCCGCCTGCGCCTGCCCCTGAAGGTGCTGGGTGTGGTGCCGGCTGTGGAGAACATGCCCGGCGGTCGCGCCTTCAAGCCCGGCGACGTCGTTACCATGTATTCCGGCAAGACCGTGGAGATCAACAACAGCGACGCCGAGGGGCGCCTGATCCTGGCTGACGCCCTGGCCTACGCCCGCGAGCTGGGGGCTCGCCGCCTGGTGGACGTGGCCACCCTGACCGGGGCCATGGTCATCGCCCTGGGCCACGAGGTGGCCGGCATGATGGCCAACGACGATGCCTGGGCCGCCCGGGTCGAGACGGCTGCCGGCAAGGCCGGCGAACCCTTGTGGCGCCTGCCCCTGGTTCCGTCCTACCGCGAGCTCCTCCGGAGCGAGTATGCCGACCTGAAGAACACCGGCGGGCGGCCGGCGGGCTCCATCACGGCAGCCCTCTTCCTGCAGGAGTTCGTCGGTGACACGCCGTGGGCACACCTGGACATCGCCGGCGTGGCCTGGACCGACAAGGTGCGCGGCGACAGCGGCAAGGGTGCCACCGGCTACGGCGTCCGCACGTTGATCGAGCTGGCCGCTGGGCTGGCCGGTGCCGGCGGGGAAGGGCGGTGACCCCGGTCCCGCCGCGGCCCGAAACGGGAGCGGACCTGCACACCCATACGACGGCCTCAGACGGCACGGTGACGCCGGAGGAACGGGTGCGCATGGCCCGCGAAGCGGGGCTGGCCGCCGTCGGCGTGACAGATCACGACACGCTGGACGGCCTACCCGCTGCCCGCCGGGCTGCGGCGGAGGCCGGCTTGGAGCTGGTGCCCGGCGTCGAGCTGAGCGCGGAGGTTGAAGTGGGCGGGCGGCGGGTGGACGTCCATGTGCTGGGCTACTGGGTCGACGAGGGCGACGCCCCGCTGATGGAATTGCTGGCAGAGCGTCGCCGTGCCCGCGAACGGCGGCTGGCACGCATCCTGGCGAGGTTGGAGAGCGGCTGCGGGATCGTCCTGGACGAGGCCCGCGTCCGCGCCATCGCCGGCCGCGGGGCCGTCGGCCGGCCCCATGTCGCCCGCGCCCTCGTAGAGCAGGGCGTGGTGTCCACGGTGGCCGAGGCCTTCGAGAGGTTCCTGGCGCCGGGGCGTCCCGGCTACGTGCCCCGGGAGCCGCTGCCGCCGGCCCGCGCCTTCGCCGCCATCCGGGAGGCCGGCGGCGTTCCCGTCCTGGCCCACCCCGGGCTCATGCCGTCGGCCGCCTGGCAATTGCTTCCTGCCTGGAAGGACCAGGGGCTGCTGGGCATCGAGGTGCGCCACAGCCAGCACACCGAGGCCCAGGTCGAAACCTTCTTGCGCTGGGCCGAGGACCTCGGCCTGGTCCCTACCGGCGGCTCCGACTGCCACGGGCCCAGTCCGGGGCAACCCGCGCTGATCGGGCAAGTGCGCATTCCGCTGGACTGGCTGGATCGCCTGCGCGAGTTGCGCAGGCCGTGAGAGCGCCTTCCCGCCCCATGCCTCACAGCTTCACAGTTGCGCGGCCGGCCGTGCCCGGGATATGCCGGCGAGCCCGTGCATGACCGGGCGACCGGCGGCATAAAGCTGGGAGGCGAGGGGGGATGACGCCGTGCCCCGGCGGGGTGCACCAGCCGAGTGGGAACACCGCCTCCTGCTGCTGGAGCAACGGGTGGTCACCTTGCGGCGCAGCCGGCGCGTGCTCCTGGAACTGCTGGCCTGCCAGGAGGAACGCCATGCGCGGGAGGTGGCCGAACTGAACCGCCGCCTGGAGCACCTGGAGCGGCAGCGCCGGCGCCTCCTGGCCTTCATCCGGCGTCATGCCGTCATAAGGGTTGAACGGGCCCGGCCGGGGGAGGCTGGCGACGTGCCGCTGCGATGAACATGGCCTCGGGCCCGGCGAACCCGCAGAGCTCGCACCGCACGGTGATCTCCGGCTCGTCGCCGGCTCCCGCGGCCAGGCTGGGCCCGGCGCGCAGCGCCGTGATGTGTCCGGAGTGGGCATCCTTGCGCACCGACCACAGGATGGGCCAGGCCAAGGTGAAGGAAGCCCGGTTGCCCGTGCACCGGGGGCATGCGTAGGGCGGTCGCCGCTCCAACTCCCCCGGGACTTCGGGGGGCAGCTCCCACCGTTCCATGGTGTCGTTCCTCCCCACGCACGAGAAGGGACGGGCGGTCTCGACGACCGTGGCCCTTCCGTGCAGGTCCGTGCAGGATCGTCCTTAGTATTTCCAGAGTGTACCCGGCACGAGTATTCCCGGTACGGTGGCGGGCTACCGCCATGGCGGGGGAACCGGGGGATCACGCTGGGCCCGGGCAAAGAGGAGAGATCGCCGGGGCAACCTTGTGGCCGCCCCGGGGTGGAGACGCAAACATAGCGGGGCCGGGGCACCGAGCCCCGGCCCCGTGCACCGGGCGTGCCTTGGGGCACCTCGGCCACCCGTCCCGGGACCCAATGGGTTACCCGTGAATGCGCGAAGGCACGACCCGTGACTGCCCTGTCAACGTGAGGCCGGGATGACGTACCGCAAACCGAGGCGTGCCCACTTCCGTGCCAGCGACTGCGCCCGTCCCTTGTCGGGCACTCGGCCCGTCTGGACCCAGTATCCCTTGTGGGTCGGATGCTTGCCGACGTACATCCGGTAGCCGGTGGCCTTGGTGAACTTCTTGGCCGCCTTTGCGGCCTCGTTGTAAGAGCGGTAGAGGCCGCCGCCCACGAAGTATCCGGTGGACTTGGCCTTGGGCTGTTGCTTCGGTTTGGCTGCCTGCGTGGGGCTCACGGCGCCGGCGTGCTTGCGGATCAGCTCCACCACCTGCTTGCCCGTCATGCCCCGCACGCCGGTGTTCAGGCGGGGCAATTCCATGTTCGGCGTGCTCCTGGACACGAGCCCGGGCTTCGTCGTGAAGGCGAAACGGATCCCCTCCGCCTGTGCGGCCTTGATGAACGACGGCGTGTAGGCGCCGTAGGGGTAGGCCAGCATGTCGGGATCCCGCTGCAACCACGAGCGGTGGGCCTGCCGCGCCAGCGCCATGTCCTGGCGGATCTCCTCGTCGCCCATCACCCAGACGGCGGCCACGTCCGCCCCGTCCGACTTGCGGATGACGCGATAGTGCATGTTGTACGTGTGGGACTGGACCTGAATGCCGTTCTGCTCCAGTTCCTGGAGATCCCGGCTCGTCAACGTGTTGGGGGCGCGGTCCACCCGCCCGTAGACGACGAAGGCGATCGCCGGCGCCTGATGTTTCCGCAGGATGGGCAGGGCGACGGACCGGATCTCCTTCATCCCGTCGTCGATGGTGATCAGGACCGCGTTGGGCGGGACCGTGCCCTTTCCCGCCTTCCACTGCCTGAACTGGTCCGGGGTGATGAACCGGAATCCGGCCGCCTTGAGCGTGCGCAGGTGCTCGTCGAACTGCTTGCTCGTGACCGTGATGGGACCGTCCGGCGGTTGGTCGAACTGGTGGTACATCAGGACGGCGACCCGGTCGTGGTAGTAGACGGTCTGGGCATGGGTCCGCCCCTGGACCAGGACGCCCATGGCGAGCGCGGTCAGTACCGCCAACGAGAGGAGTCGCCGCACCGCATCCACCTTCCCCCTCGCCTCATTCGTCCCGGGTTCCCCGGCGATGTCCGCCAGGTACCGCACCCGGTCCTCGCGGTTTCGTGATGATCCCGCTGACGGGGCCCCGGATGGCTATCACCTCCGAGGCCACCTTCAGGGATCGGGGTTTCCCGGTCGGAATGGCCGAGGGCCTTGACGCACCCGTCCCGGGCCGATAATTCCTCCCATCCATAGTGGTCATCAGAACGGATTCCGTCAACATCGGCAAGCGGACGGGCTGAAAAACCCGGCGACGGCCATGCCGGCTCCCGCGGCGATTCGGCGCTCGTTCCCATCGCACGCCGCCCAGGCGGGGCGAGGATGGACGGAATCCTTGCCAGGGGGGTCTCCGTAAAGTTTCGGTAGGTGTCGGGGGGTCCAAAAAGGAAGGAGAGACCTCACCGAGGGTTGTCCTGGTTAGGACACCCAATCCCCACGCGAAGAGAAGGTGAGGTCTCTCATGTGGCTG
>QGUQ01000188.1 GCA_003242195.1 Bacillota bacterium
GGGTGATCTCGCCGATCTGGGAAGAAAGATCCTCCAGGCTGCGGATGCGCTCCGCCGACGCGGCCACGGCCTGGCGGATCTCCTCCATGACGTCCAGGGTCTGGCGCACCACCTCGGCGCCCCGGTCCGCGGTCTCGCCGGCTTCCTCCGCCCGCTCCCGGGCCCGCTCCGCGTTGCCGGTGACCGTTTCGACGACCTGGTTCATCCGGTCCAGGAGCTGGGAAGTGGCCTGGATCTCACCGGCCGTCTGCTGGGCGCCGGTGGCGATCTGCTCGGTGGTCTGGCGCAGCTGCTCGATGGTCTGCCGGACCTCCTCGGAAGCCTGGGCCTGCTCGGTGACGCCGGCGGCCACCTGGCTCACCGCCTTGGCCGCTTCGGCCGCACCCGTCGCCGACTGTTGGGCGGCCGCGGTCAGCTCGCGGGCGGCATCCAGCACGGAGTCGGTCGACCGGCCGACGGCCTCCAGCAGCTGGCGCAGGCCACGTATCATGTCGTTGAAGGCCCGGGCCATGTCACCGACCTCGTCCCGGTTGCGCACATCCAGCAGCGGTGCGGTGAGGTCGCCGTCGGCCACGCGACGGGCCGTGGTGGCCACCTGCCGCAAGGGTCGGGTGATGCTACGGGTCATACCCGTGGAGACGAAGAATCCCGCGATGGCGACGATGGCCGCGGGGACGCCCATCAGCAGGCCGGCGCGCCGCCGCACGGCGGCCTGCTCGCCGCGGAGTTCCTCCGCGCGGCGGGCCCGATTGTCGACCAGCTGGGCCAGGGCCCGGTCCAGCTCCTGCTGGGGGCGCTGCAGGCCCTGCAGGGCCTGGCGGACCTCCTGGGGATCGGTCATCCGGACGGCCAGCGTGGGTGCCACCGCCTGCTGATAGGCGCTGACGGCCGTGGCGACGGCGTCCACCTGAACCCGGTCCTCCCCGCTCGCCACCAGGGAGCGCAGCTCGTTCAGAGCGGACCCGATGCTGCGGGCGGCTTCCTCCGACCGGTTGCGGTACGCGGGGTCACCGGTGAGGAGAAACCCGTGGACGGCGGCCACTTGTTGTGCGGCCAGGAACTGGACCCGCTCCGCCAGCACCTGCGTCCGGCCGATCCGATCCAGCTCGGCAGCGGTCGCGGCCAGCTGGCCGGTGGCGGCGAAGCCGCCGTAAGCGATGGTGCCGATCATGAGCAGGATGCCGAGATTGGACAACTGCAGCTTGGTCCCGACGGTGAAGCGGAATCGACGCACGGTACGACGCCTCCCCGACTAATTGCCGAGGGCCCGGGCAACCGCGCCCAGCACCCGTTCAGGCTGAAAGGGCTTGACGATGAAGTCCCGGGCTCCGCTCTGGATGGCCCGAAGGACGATGGCCTGCTGTCCCAGGGAACTGCACACGATGATCCGGGCCTGGGGATCGAACTGGCGGATCGCCTCGATGGCAGCGAGGCCATCCATCACCGGCATGGTGATGTCCATCAACACGAGGTCCGGTCGTTCCCGCTTGTACTGCTCCACGGCTTCCTGGCCGTTGCTGGCTTCGAGCACCGTGTGGCCGGCCTCGGTGAGCAGCGCTGACAGGCGGAGCCGCACGAAAGCCGCGTCGTCGGCGACGAGGATCCTCGCCATCGGTGGTCTCCTCCTCGTGGGGGCTCATGTCGCGGTGGAGCCCTCGGTGTGCCCCCGGTCCTCCGGACCGCGCACGGCGACGGCCAGTTGCAGTTCGCCCAGCGGCGTGTGCAGGGGGACGATCAGCCGCTGGATGCCCACGTTGGAGATGATGGCTCCGCGGCCGATGATGATGGTGGGGGGCGAGATGGTGCAGTGGAGCCCCTGCTGCTCGAACAGCATCGAGGCCCGGCCCGACACCACGTTGCCGAACTCGGCGAAGGCGCTCTCGGACATCTCGTCGAAGACGGGCGGCAGCGTGCCGGTCACCGCCTGCACCATGCGCCGCGCCGTGGCCCGGGATGTGCCGTAGATGGCGGTGCCTTCGATCTCGCCCGTGAGCCCGATGATGGCGGTGATATCCTGGGTCGTGTAGTAGCTGGTCTCGATCCGCAGGGCTCCCCGCTCGACCCGATCGACGCCGAACTCGAGCTTGAGCACATCCACCGCGGCGGCCACGAAGGGCCGGATGTAGTCCGCTCTCATCACTGGCCACCTCCGGATCCCGGGGCGGGGCCGTCGCCGGCGGCACCTGCGTCGAGGATGTAGCCGGTGATGGCCCCGGTTCGGTGTTCCAGGAGATCGATCTCCCGGCCCGGCCTCGGCCCGTCGTCGCCCGCCTCGAGGAGGCGGACGCGGGGGCGAAGCCGGCGGGCCCCCTGGCAGTCGACCACGACGCCCCAGTAGCGCCCGTCCACCTCCACCAGGGACCCGACAGGGTAGGGGAACAGGACCTGGTTCAGCTCGAGCAGCACCTGGCGATCGTAGAGGCGACCCGCCTCGGCCAGCAGCCACTCGGACGCCTCGTGGGGGAGGAGGGACGGGCGGTGTACGCATCCCTCGACGGCCAGGGAGTAGGCGACGGCTGCCCCCATCCGCTGGGCGGCCGGGTGGACGGCGTCGCCCCGCAGTCCCTCGGGGTAACCGCTGCCGTCGAGCCGTTCGTGGTGCTGGGCGATCAGGGCCCGGACCAGGCCTCCCAGTTCCAGGCCCGACAGGAGGCGCAGGCTTCGGGTCACGTGGTGTTCGGCCTCTTCGTGGCCGCGCTCGCCCCGGGCGAGGGGATGGCACGCTGGCGCGGGGGACCGGCCGGTTCGCGCCCACGTTCCCAGGTCCTGGAGCAGGGCCGCCAGGACGAAGTCTCTGGCCTGGCGATAGTAGGGTCCCGCCAGCGCCAGGCGCGTCGCCAGGACCATGCGGTTGATGACGCCGGTCACCCAGCGATCCAGCAGATCACGGCCGGCGGGATAGGGCAGGTGGGGATCCCGCAGGTTCTCGATTTCCTCCAGGATGCGGCTCGCCAGTGCCGTGAGGGCCGCTCGGCGCGGTGGGGGAAGCCAGTCGCGGCGCCCGTCCCGGAGATCGCCGGCGATGTCCCGCAGCAGCTGGCGCAACTGCAGCCAGGTGGCGGGTTGAAGAGGTTCGACGGGGCTCAGCCCCGCGAAGGCGGGGTCCTCGACCCACACCCACTCGACGGCGAAGGACCGCAAACGCTGGAGGATCGGTGCGGTGAGCGGGTGGCCCTCCCGGAGGATGGGCTGGCCCGAGGCGGTATAGATGGTGCGTGCCAGGGTGGCACCAACGGGTACCAGGTCGAGTGGCAAGCGGACCAAACGTCGTCCCCCCTCGCCCGGGTGCCGTCCGGCCTTCCCCGAGCCGGCTTCGGTGGCGCGACGGGGTGGTGGCACCGGGAAACGGGCAGGATGGTGAAGAACATTCTGGGAGAATAAGGGAGCCGAAGTCAGTACCCTGTATCGTTTATCGAGCGCAGGGGGGACGCGGTTGAGGCCTCGACGGAAACCGTGATCGGATCGACGGCCCTCCGGCCGGCGGCGATACCAAGACGTCCGCTAGGGAGCGATGAAACACCGGGTGCTGGGCCTGGAGGTCATGCTGCCCGGTGGCCCCATGACCCTTCTCGGGAACGGGCGGGGGCCGGCTGGGCGGACCCGCCGGTGCTTGCCGGCGCGGTCCGCTGCCGGCCCCCTTGTTCATCCCGTCCGGATTTGGTTCCAGGTTGGGTCTCAGGTCGTGGGGAAGCGATAGAGGCTGGCCTCGCCGGACGGCAAGTGCAGCGAGAGCTCGCGCGGGACGTCGGGACCCAGGTCCGGCAACTCCAGGTGCAGGTCCCGGTCGTCGTGGCTGGCCACCCACAGGAGCACCTCACCGGGCCGCCGCAACAGAACCGCCGGCACGGAGCGGGGCAGCAGGTGGCTCAGGTCCTCATCGAATCGCTCCACCGGCCAGGAGCTCTCCACGTCCGCCGTGCTGTACACCCGCCCCTCGTGCAAGACCAGGGTGACGGACCGGCCCTGGTACGGCAGATCGCGCACCGCCGCCCAGCGCCAGTTGCGGGGCAGGGCCGGCTCCACGCGCAGCCGTCCGGACCAGGCCGGGCTGACGCCGAAGAGACCCTCCACGATCAGCCAGAGGTAGGTGGGCGGCATCCACGGGCTCAGGGCCATTCCGCGGCTGATGGGGCGCTCACCGTCCAACCGCTCCGGGAACTGCCCCGGGCAGACGTGCCCGTGGTCGCGAGGTCGCTCCGCCTCGGAGATGGTCCAAATGCGGCGCAGCGCCTCGGCCACGATGTCCGGCTGCAGGTGACGGGTGGCATACGCCACCCAGGCCGTCAGGTTCGGCCACACCCCGCCCATGAGCTGCAGGCCGAAGTCCGGGTCGTAGCTGGGGTCGTCCCGGGGCACCGTCCGGCACCCGTGGGGCGTCCAGTAGGTGGGCGAGAGCAGGCGCCTGCCCACCCTTTCGGCCATCTCCGGGCTGGCCACGCCGAACAGCAGCGGGAAGACCTGGTCGGCCG
>QGUQ01000189.1 GCA_003242195.1 Bacillota bacterium
GTGGTCCGGGTCCTCGGGCGGAAGGACGGGGAGCCCGTGGAGAGGGTATACGCCGCCGCCGCGCCCATGGCGGACCTGACGGCGGTGCCGCTGGCGCTGGGCGCCTTGTGACTGGCGCAGGGGAGGATCGCGGCGCGGGGCGTCTTCGCCCCCGAGGCGGAGGGCGGCCCGGAGCCCGAGGCGTTCTTCCGGGAGCTGGAAGGGCGCGGCGTGCGCGTCCACCGGCCGGAGGCGACCGCCCAGGGGCATTGACGCCGACGGGGGTGGACCGGTACCCTTGTAAGCAAACGACCGTTTGTTGGGTGGCCGGGCCACCCGCCGGGGAGCCTGCCATGAATCGCAGCAGCAGTCGTCGTGAGGAGATCCTGGCCGTGGCGGGGCAGCTCTTCCGGCAAAAGGGCTACCACGCCACCTCGATGCAGGATATCGCCGAGCGGTTGCGCCTCCAGCGCGGCAGCCTCTACGCCCACATCGACAGCAAGGAAGAGCTGCTCTTCGAGATCGCCGATCGGGCCGCCGAGCGCTTCCTGGCCGCCATCGAGGAGGCCGAACGCGCCGGCCGGACGGCCGCCGAGAAGTTGCGGTTGGCTATGAGGGCCCACATGGCGGTGCTCGCCGGGTACCGGGACACAGCCACCGTGTTCTTGCACGAGTGGCGCTTCCTCCGTGACGACCTGCGCCACCGCATCCTGGAGAAGAGGGACCGTTACGAACAGCACTGGCGCCGGATCATCGCGGAGGGGGTGGCCGGAGGCGAGTTCCGTCCGGTGGACGATCGTTTCGGCGCCCTGTTGGCGCTGTCTGCGGTCAACTGGGCCTACCAGTGGTACTCACCCGCTGGGTCGTTGTCCCCGGAGCAGGTGGCGGACCGCTTTGCGGACCTGATCCTGGAGGGCTTGCGGGCTTCGTGAAGGCCTGCCGGCGGGGGATCCACCGCCGACCGGAACGCGGCTCCCGGGTTGCCGGGCTGGTACGTATGCGAGCAAGGTTTGGACAGGCTTGGGGAAGCGTCCATTGGCTGGAGGCGGCGTGACGGGGGTTGCCGTCCGGGGGCGGGTGCTGGCTCGCCCCTCCCGGGACGGCTGCGAGCGAGAGGGAATGACCCAAAGCGGCCCCGTTCAGGAGGCGCCGGCGGGAGAGGCACCCCGGCCGGTGCTTGCCGGGCGGGGCCGTTGCGCTGGGGAAACGGGCCGCGGGCGGGTTCCGTTGCACGGGGGGAAGAACTGGAGATGGCAGCAGGTGGGGGGACGCCGGCGGGCGCCGGCGGCAGCGGGACGGTGTCGGAACTGCTGGCCGTGGCGGGCGCCGGCACCATGGGTACGGGGATCGCCCGGGTAGCGGCCGGGGCGGGCCTGCGCGTCCTGCTCTACGACGTGGATCCGGGGCAGCTGGAGCGAGCGCGGCAGCGCATCGTGGAGGGCCTGCGGCGGGACGAGGCCCGCGGGCGCCTACGTCCGGGTGAGGCGGAAGAAGCGGCAGGGCGCATCGCCACCACCACGGATCTGGAAGCCCTGGCGCCGGCGGACGCGGTCATCGAGGCCGTGCCCGAAGACCTGGCGCTAAAGCGGCGGCTGTTCGCCGAACTGGGCCGTGTCTGCCGCCGCGATGCCCTGCTGGCTACCAACACGTCCTCCCTGTCCGTGACCGCCATTGCCCGGGACGTGAGCGCTCCCGAGCGGATCATCGGGCTCCACTTCTTCAACCCGGTACCCGCCATGCGCCTGGTCGAGGTGGTGCGCGGGGCCCTGAGCGGCGATGAGGCCGTGCGACGGGGAATGGAGCTGGCCACGCGGCTGGGCAAGACGCCGGTGATCTGCACCGATACGCCGGCTTTCATCGTGAACCGGGTGGCGCGGCCCTTTTACGGCGAGGCCCTGCGCATCCTGGGCGAGGGGCTGGCGACCGTGGACCGGGTGGACCGTCTGGTGCGGGCGGCGGGCTTTCCCATGGGGCCCTTCGAGCTCATCGACCTGATCGGGGTGGACGTCAACTTCGCGGTGACCCGCTCCGTCTTCGAGGCGTTCTTCGGCGAGCCCCGTTACCGGCCCCATCCCATCCAGCGCCAGCTGGTAGAGGCAGGCTGGCTGGGGCGGAAAGCGGGCCGCGGCTTCTACGTATATGACCAGGAAGGGCGGCCCCTGGGGGTGGCCTGGCCGCCGGTGCGGGCGCGTCTCCCGGTGGCGCCGGCGGTGCCGGGGGATGGGGAGCGGGAAGAACCGGCGGTCCGCTCGGAACCCGGCGGCGAGCCGCCTGCCGGTCCCGTGGCCATCATCGGTGACGGGCCGCTGGCCCGTTCCCTGGCGGGTCGCTTTCGCGGGGGCGGGGTACAACTCGCCTGTCCCCAACCCGAGGATGCCCTGTCCGCAGTCGAGTTCCTGCGGCCGGGCACGGCGGCCGTGATCGTCACGTGGGAGGGGCGAGATCCCCTGGCACCCGGGGAGTGGGAGGAACGCCCGCGGCTGCTGGCCGCCCTGGAGCGGCGGCTGCCGCCCGACACCCTGCTCCTGGTGGCGATCCACGCCCAGAGCTGCGCCGAGCAGGCCCGGGACCTGGAACGGCCCGATCGGGTCGTGGGCTTCGCGGCGGTTCCGCCCCTGGGCGATCGCGTGGAGCTAGCGGCCGGCGCGGGCACCGATCCGTCCTGCCTGGACCGCGCGGCGCGCCTGTTCCGGGCCGCGGGCCTGGAGTGCGAGCCCGTCGCCGACGCGCCGGGCGGCGTGGTGCCGAGGGTGCTGGCCATGCTGGTGAATGAGGCGCTGCTGGCGTTGGACGAGGGCGTGGCCGGGGCGGCGGACATCGACCGGGCGATGGAACTGGGGACCCATTACCCCCGCGGGCCGCTGTCCTGGGCCCGGCTCTGGGGCCTGCGCGAGGTCCTGGCCGTTCTGGTGGGGCTGGCCCGCGAGTACGGCGAGGACCGCTACCGCCCGGCGCCGGGCCTCCTGCGGCGGGTGCGGGCGCGGCGGGAGGAGTTCTGAGCGTTCCGCTCGAATTTCCGCAGGACTGCGCCGCCGTGGCGCGCCGCGGCCGCCCGGCGGCTGCTCGTGCCATCGCTGGGGGTGGTGAGCCCCTATGCCGGAGCCCGTCATCGTCTCGGCCGTGCGCACTCCCATCGGGCGGCACGGCGGGGCCTTGGCGCCGGTTCGTCCCGACGACCTGGCGGCCATCGCCATCCGGGCGGCCGTGGAGCGGGCCGGGGTGGACCCTGCGACCATCGAGGACGTCGTCCTGGGCTGTGCCAACCAGGCCGGGGAGGACAACCGGAACGTCGCCCGCATGGCTGCCCTGCTGGCGGGCCTGCCCGAGCACGTGGCCGGCGTGACCGTGAACCGGCTGTGCGGGTCGGGCCTGGAGGCGGTGCTCCAGGCCGCCCGGGCCATCCGGGCCGGCGAGGGCGATACCTTCGTCGCCGGCGGCGTGGAGAGCATGAGTCGCGCACCCTGGGTGATGCCGAAGCCGGAGCGGGGCTATCCCCGCGGCAACGTGCAGGTCTACGACACGACCCTG
Source organism: Bacillota bacterium (assembly GCA_003242195.1). GTDB lineage: Bacteria > Bacillota > Sulfobacillia > Thermaerobacterales > Thermaerobacteraceae > ZC4RG37. The sequence continues at coordinate 3,508 of QGUQ01000189.1, forward strand.
GGCTGGCGCTTCGTCAACCCGCGGCTGGCGGCCATGTTCCCGCCGGAGTCCATGGGCGAGACGGCGGAGAACGTGGCCGAGCGGTACGGCATCGGGCGCGAGGTCCAGGACCGATTCGCCCTGGCCAGCCAGCACAAGTGGGCGGCGGCCCAGGCGGCGGGGAAGTGGCGGGAGGAGATCGTGCCGGTGGAGGTGGAACGCGGCCGCGGGGAGAAGGTTGTGGTAGAGGTCGACGAGCATCCTCGGCCGGACACCACGCTGGAGAAGCTGGCCGCGCTGCCCCCTGCCTTTCGCCCGGGAGGCACGGTGACGGCGGGCAACTCGTCGGGGCTCAACGACGGTGCCGCCGCGCTGGTGATCATGGCCGACACGCGGGCCAGGGAACTGGGGCTGCGGCCACTGGCCCGCATCGTGGCCGGGGCCGTGGTAGGGGTCGATCCGCGCTACATGGGCATCGGCCCGGTGCCGGCGACCCGCAAGGCGCTGGCACGGGCGGGCTGGTCCGTGGCGGACCTGGACCTGGTGGAGCTCAACGAGGCCTTCGCCGCCCAAGTTCTGGCCTGCATCCGCGAGCTGGAGCTGCCGGAGGACATCGTCAACGTCAACGGTGGCGCCATCGCCATGGGGCACCCCCTCGGGTGTAGCGGGGCGCGGATCCTGACGACCCTGGTCCACGAGATGCGCCGGCGTGGAGCTCGCCGGGGACTGGCCACCATGTGCATCGGCGTCGGTCAGGGCATCGCGGCCCTGGTCGAGGCGGTGGAGTAGGGGCGCGGGACGCCGCCGGTGTCTACCCGGGAGCGATACCCCGGGACTGCCTAAAGTTTCGGTAGGTGATGGTGAGGCAAAAACGAAGGAGAGACCTCACCAGGTTGTCCCAGGTGGGACAGCCGATCACCCCGGTCAAGGTGGAGGTGAGGTCTCTCATGAATGTCATTC
>QGUQ01000190.1 GCA_003242195.1 Bacillota bacterium
CGCTCAGGCAGCGGACGAGGAAACGGTAGAGTTGAGGCCGTTCCCGGTACACCTGGAGCTTGATCAGGGCTAGCCTTGACATGCGGTCGAACAGGTCGCGGGGCAGGTCCTTTCGAGCTTCATCAAGGGCACCTTCCACCGCCTGGATCGCGTAGTCGGCCACCGCCCGGAACAACCCGTCCTTGCTCCCGAAGTGGTAAAGGACGAGGCCCTTGGCCACACCCGCGCGCTTTGCGATGCGACTGAGGGAGGCCCCGACATAACCCTGCTCGGCGAATTCCTCCAGTGCCGCTTCCAGGATGCGCTGGCGCCGGGTTTTCGTCGCGGTCTGGTCGCTACCGGGCATTTCGGACACCCGCGGTCACGCGAAGTCCTTCCGGTGAAGGAGGAGGGTACCCAGGGCGGATCCGGCCAGGAAGACGCCCAGGAGCACCAGCATGCCCGGCACGAAGGGGTCCCCGGCCGCCGCCCGGTCCAGGGCGGTGTAGTACTGCAGGGTGAAATAGCGGAGAAAGTTCAACCGGTCCGACAACTGGGCGAGGGCGTGCACGACGAAGGACCCGAGGCCGATGCCAACGGCGACGGACGTGGCGGTTTGGGTGCGCTGGAAGAAGGGGGCGATGGCGAAGGCCACGCCGCCCGCGGCCAGGGTTGCAACAAACCCGGCCAGGTGCGTCGCCGCCGGCGGGGAGAGGTAGAAGTCGTCTGGGGCGGCGGCGGGGCCGCCCGCCATGCTCGCGGAAAAGATGAAGAGCCACAGCACGACCGCCAGTACGGCGAAGGCCGCCACCTTGGCCGCCATGATCGCCCTGCGGGTCACCGGTCGCGTGTAAAGGAACTCCACCGCTCCCAAATCCGGCTCGCGGGCCACGCTGCCACCCGCTTGCATCAGGCCGTAGATCGTGGCCAGGAGCACCACGTAGCCCATGGTGTAGATGCCGTGGTAGCTGTTGACGTCGGCGATGGCGGAGGGAGTAAAGCTAAGGGCCCTCAAGAGTGCCTCGGGAAAGGCCTTCAGGACCTCCACCATGACGGGATCCTGGACGTACGGGAACAACCCCAGGTACACCCCGACCATCCCCACCATCACACCCGCCCAAATGAACAGGCCGCGGCGAGCAAGGCGCAGTTCCGTCCGGAAGACGTGGAAGCACCCCCTCACGATGCCCCTCCTCCCTGACCCGAGCGGTACATGGCCAGGAAGACGTCTTCGATGCTGGGATCCGTGATGGTCAACTCCTCCAGGTCCAGTTGGGCCAGCACCCTCGTCACCTCATTGACGGGCGCCCGCACGACCATCCGGTAGGTACCCGGCTTACCCGGGACTTCCTCGGGCCTGGGATGGCCCCAGCGGGCGAGGACGGCGTCGGGGGGAGGCCCGCCTCCCGCCAGGCGGACGGTCACGACGCGCAGATGGCGCCCCGGCAGGTCCTCGACGGGCGACACGTGGATGAGGCGGCCGTCACGGATCATGGCCACGCGGTGGCACAGGCGGTCCACTTCCTCGAGGACGTGGGTCGAGAAGAAGATGGTCATCCCCTCGCGGTTGAGTTCACGGAGCAACGCGAAGAGCTCGGCGCGGACCAGCGGGTCCAGGCCGCTGCTGGGCTCGTCCAGGATCACGAGGCGGGGCCGGTGCAAGAGGGCCTGGATGATCCCCAGTTTCTTGCGGTTGCCGAAGGAATAGCTGCGGATGGGACGGGACGGGTCAAACTGAAGGCGCTCGATGAGTTGCTCGACCCACCGCCGGTCGACCTTCGGGTAAAAGCCGGCTGCGTACTGGAGCAGTTCCCGGCCCGTCATGTCGGGGTAGTAGGCCACCTCACCGGGCAGGTAACCCACTTCGGCCAGGAGGCTGCCGCCGCCCGGCGGAACGGGACGGCCGAAGAGGGCCACCTGGCCCGATGTGGGGCGCAGGAGGCCCAGCAACGTGCGAATGGTGGTCGTCTTCCCCGCGCCGTTGGGCCCGATGAACCCGAAGATCTCGCCTTCTTCCACCTCCAAGTTGAGATCCTCCACACCCCGCACCCGGCCATAGTACTTGGTCAGCGCGCGAGTCTCGATGGCGGGCGGCATGAGAACGACCCCCGGAATCCGCAGGTTTTGACCGATCGGTCAGTGTGGTGCCACCTCGAGGCTAGCACAGAACTGACCGATCGGTCAACCCGCAGGTCCCTTCGCCCGCCAGATCCCGGGCGCCAGGGCCGCCTGGAGAACGGTGCTCGCTCATGTACAATGGGGTTGAAGGGAGGGGTGTACCGGTGAGCGACCGGGTACCGATCGCCGCGGCCGAAGCCGCCCGCGATCCCGAGGCCGCGCTGGTGATCGTAGACGTGCAGAACGACTTCTGTCCGGGGGGGGCCCTGGCCGTGCCCCGCGGGGACGAGGTCGTCCCGGTGCTCAACGGGTGGGTGGAGGCCTTCACGGCCGCGGGACGGCCCGTGGTCTACACCCAGGACTGGCACCCCGAGGGACACATCAGCTTTCGCGAGCGCGGGGGCCCGTGGCCGGTCCACTGCGTGCAGGGAACGCGGGGAGCCGACTTCCATCCCGGCCTGGCGGTCCGGGGAACGGTGTTTCGCAAGGGGTTCGACCGCGACCGCGAGGCCTACAGCGGCTTCGACGGTGCCCTGGCGCGGGGTGAGCGGGGCGTGGACCCGGGTACCGGCCTGGCGGGTTGGCTCAGGGAACGGGGCGTGCGGAGGCTCTATGTGGGCGGTCTGGCCACGGATTACTGCGTGCGGGCCACCGTCCTGGACGGCCTGGCGGCCGGCTTTGAGGTGTCGGTGCTCATCCCCGCCGTGCGCGCCGTGGATGTGGAACCGGGGGATGGCGACCGCGCCCTGCGGGAGATGCAGGAGAAGGGGGCACGGCTGGTCGGCTGACGGCCCGGCCGGCGAATCGGACCGGGACGGCGGCCGGACAGGCCCTGATGCCCGGCCCGCATCACGTGGGACGGAGGTCGGAACCCAGCGGTGACGCCGGTGTTGAACACGTCCGATCCGGGCCCCTCCACCAGGGGACAGGCCGCCGGTGAGGCCCCGCCGCGCGGCCCCGTCGTGCTGGTCGTAGACGACGAAGAAGCGTTGCTGGAGCTGGTCGCCTACAATCTCCGCCGGAACGGCATGCAACCCGTCCTGGCCCGCGACGGCACCGAGGCCTTGAAGTTGCTGGAGGAACGGCGGCCCCAGGTCATCGTCCTCGACATCATGCTCCCCGACACCGACGGCTTCACCCTTTGCCGCAACCTGCGCCAGCGCGGCGTCTCCACGCCCATCCTGATGCTCACCGCCCGGGACAGTGAGATCGACAAGGTGCTGGGACTCGAACTGGGCGCCGACGACTACGTCACCAAGCCCTTCAGCCCGCGCGAGCTGGTGGCCCGCATCAAGGCGCTGCTCCGCCGGACCGAGGGCCGGCGGCAGCAGGTCGGGCCCATCGTCATCGACTACGCCGGGCACGAGGTCTACCGGGACGGGCAGCGCGTGCAGCTCACGCCGACGGAGTTCAAGTTGCTGGCCACGTTGGCATCGGAACCGGGTCGGGCCTTCTCGCGCCACGAGCTGCTGGATCGCGTCTGGGGCACGGAGGCCTTCGGGGATCCGCGCACGGTGGACGTCCACGTTCGCCACCTGCGGGAGAAGCTGGAGCGAAATCCCAGCCAGCCGGAGTTGCTGATCACCGTCCGCGGCCACGGTTACAAGCTCAATGCCCCGGGTATGGGGCCGGTGTAACCCTTCGAACGCAGCGTGGGGTCCATGTAACCGTTCGAACACCACGCACCGCGGACCGGGCAGCAGGACGAGCACCACGAGCAACACACAGTGAGGGACGAGCGCCATGGGCATCCGGCAGTGGTTCGAAGCCCTTGCCGGGCGTCGCATGCCGAAGCCCGGCACCCCGGCCCCCGATTTCGACCTTCCGAAAGCCGGCGTGGGCGATGAGCACCTGCGCCTGAGCGACCTGCGCGGGCGCCCGGTGGTGCTGCTCTTCTTCCCCTTCGCCTTCAGCCCGGGCTGCTGCAACGAGATCGAGACCTTCACCCGCCACTACCCGGACTTCGCGGGCCGGGGCGCTGAGATCGTCGGGATCAGCGTCGACAGCCCCTTCACCCTCCGGGCCTGGGCGGAGAAGTACGCCGTACCCTTTCCCATGGTCAGCGATTTCAACCGCCGGGTGATCCGGCGCTACGGCGTGGCCATCTCCCGGTGGGGCCTCGAGGGCTTTGCCGACCGGGCGGTCTTCCTCGTGGACAGCGATGGCGTCGTGCAGTGGAACTGGCGGGCACCGGACCTCGGCTATCTCCCGGAGCCGGCGGACGTCCTGGCACGCCTCGACGCGCTGAAATGAGGGATGCCCGTGGAGCGGCTGTGGCGCTGGGTCGCGTGGGTGGGAGTCGACACGCCCGGCGTGGAGCAGGTGGCGATCTGGGAA
>QGUQ01000191.1 GCA_003242195.1 Bacillota bacterium
TCCGGGGCCCTTTCCCGCCCGTTCCCCGATTCTTTGAGCCCCCAAAGGGCCGCCCCGTAAACGACGTAAAGGGCGTGCTCAACGTGACCGTGCCGGCCTTCAGTTGCCGGGCGACCTCCCGCGTCCGTTCACCATGCGCCAGGTTTGCGACGCACCCGGTTTGCGACGCCCCGGCCGGCCCCAGCAGGAGGCCTGGCGCCGGAAGCTCGCCGCCCCCCGCCGGCCCTTCCCGTTGGGATGCGCCCTTCGGGAAGCGCACGCCCCCGGGTCGTCCCCTCCTCACCGGCCCTGGAAGCGAGGCTCCCGCTTTTCCAGGAAGGCCCGGACGCCCTCGGCGTGGTCGGCCGTGTGACCCGCGATCTCTTGCAGGTAGGCCTCGTAGTCCAGCACTTGCTGCAGGGTCGCCGCGGCGGCGAAGTTGAAGGCCCGCTTCGCCAGCCCCATGGCCCGGGTGGGTCCGGCCGCCAGTCGCCGGGCCCACTCGCGGGTCGTGGCCAGGAGCTGGTCGTGGGGCACGACGCGGTTGACGAGGCCGATGCGGAGGGCCTCCTCGGCCGCGACCAGGTCCCCGAAGAAGGCCATCTCCAGCGCCTTGCCCAGGCCCACCAGCTGGAGGAGCAGGAAGCTGGTCCCCGAGTCCGGGGCCAGGCCGACACGCACGAACACCTGCCCAAACCGGGCCTGGTCAGAGGCGATGCGCAGGTCGCAGGCCAGCGCCAACCCCAACCCGGCGCCGGCGGCGACCCCGTTGACGGCGGCGATGACGGGTTTCTCCATGGTGCGGAGCTTGGCGATGATCGGGTTGTAACGGTTACGCAAGGACTCGATAAAGGACTTGTCCCCACCGGCCTGGCGGCTCTTCAGGTCTTCGCCGGCGGAGAACGCTCGGCCGGCGCCGGTGAGGACCAGACAGCGAACCTCGGGGTCCCGCTCCGCCTTGCGGAGCGCATCCTGCAGCTCGGACGTCATCGTGTTATTGAAGGCATTCAGTACGTCGGGGCGGTTGAGGGTGATGGTCAGCACGCCGCCCTCGCGCTCGACCAGCAAGGTGGTGTACTCGCCCACGGCAGCTCCCCTCTCTGGGTTTCTCCCACGGCCCCACTGCCCCGTCCCGCTGACCTGACGCACCACCCGCCAAGGCTTTGCATTCCGCTCCGCATCACAGCGACTTCATCTGCTCGAAGGGGTTGCGGCAATCCAGGCAATACCAGATGCTGCGGCATGGTGTGGGCCCGAAGCCGTTGTCCAGGCGCGTGTTGTCAGACCCGCAAAAGGGACAGAGGGCCGAACCGGTGGAAGCAGCGGACCTGGTCGATGCATGGGAGGTATGGACCGACTTGGACGCGGTGGACGTGGCGGACGCGGTAGGCGTGCTGGATCCGTTGGAAGGGACTGGCATGGAGCCGCACCGTCGCGGCGGGCTGATGCCGAACTGCGCCAGTTTGCGCCGGCCTTCCTCGCTGATGCGGTCCGTCGACCACGGCGGGTCGTAGACGATCTCTACATCCACCCGGGCCACCTGGGGCAGCTGCTGCAGCCGGTCCACGATGGCCTGGCGAATCAAGCCGAGGGCGGGGCAGCCGAGGAAGGTTGGCAGGAGCTCCACGCGTACCGCGGCCTCGTCGGGGTCGATGGTCACTTCCTGAACCATGCCCAGGTCGACTACGCTGACCACGGGGATCTCGGGGTCTACGACCTCACGGAGTGCCTCCCAGACAGCCCGCACGCCGGGCTCCGGCGTGGCCTTGGCCTGGCGGCCGTGCATGGGATCACCACCATGTCGAGCATCGGCCCTGCCCGGTTCTCACCCGGAACCGATAAAGCACCCGCTGGGCACCCACCTCACCACGTGGCGGACGGATCCAGCCGGTAGACCTGGGTGAGTTCGTCTACCAGGGCCCGCATGGCCGGACTGTGCACGCCGCGGCGGCCGCCGAGGGGATCGGGTACCTCGTCAGGGACGCCTGGCGACCCGGTGGGCAGAACCAGGTCCAGTGCGGCGCAGTATCGGATGACGGCCTGATCCCACTCCTTGCGCAGGTCATCGATGCTGCACCCGCGCCAGCGAACCGTTTCCTCCTCCGCCGGTCCCGGCTCGAACAGGCCCGCGGCCAGCCAGTAGGCCCGCCGGAGGGACCGCTGGATACGCCCTCGCGCCTCCCCCCCGGCTTGCGCCAGCCGCTCCAGCCAGCGCCGGAAATGGGCCCGGTGGTAGCTCTCCTCCCGGGCGATGAGCCTGGCTGCCTCGGCCAGCGGCCGGTGAGGGGATCGCTCCAACCGCGGCAGGAGCACGGCCTCGTACTCGCTGTAGAGGAAGTGGCGGGCGATCTCGTCGGCCCAATCCCCATTCAATTGCTCCAGCAGGATGGCGTTGCGAAAGGCCTCAGGAGGCCGGCCGAAGGCAATCCGATCGGGATCCCCGCCCCCCTCCCCCAGGTCGGCCAGCAACCGGTAGAAGAGAGCCGCGTGGCTCACTTCGTCCTGGGCGATGGACGAGAACGCCACGTCCTCTTCGATGTGGGGCGCCACACCCGTCCACTCGGAGGCCCGGTGCCCGATGACCAGTTCGTCATCGGCCAGTTGGTACAGGAGGTCGACCAGCCCCCGATCCGTCTGGGGACTTGCCGGTTGCCCCTTCACCCGTGATCCCGCCCTTCTCCGGGGCGATCACCGGCGTGGTCGCCCCGCCGCCCCCGCACCTGGCCGGCCCTGCCTTCCAAGCGGTGCCGGCTACGGCGAGCCCTGCCACCCCTCGCCGGCTCCGTGCCCTCCGGACCCGTACGCTCGTGCCAGGCCACGCGGCCGAACCGCTGCCACAGCAGCCGGGTGCGGGCGAAGCCCTCGCCGAGCCGGTAGGTCTTGTCGGTGGCGGCGTGGCACCACTCGCTGTCACCGTCGCCGATGACGAGGATGTGCTGGCGCGGCACCACCCACAGACACACATATTCCTGGCGCCGGCTGTACAGTTGCACGGCCAGCAGCCGGGCCACCTGGGGATCGCCGGCCACCAGGCTGCCGCAATGCACGAAGGCATCCCCCCGCTGCGGCTGGCCGAAGACCTCGTACACCGCCGGATCGCGGCCGGCACCGTCTACGGGGTGGGCGATGCCGCCACCGGGTCCGGGCCGGTCCTGGCCGCCACCGGAGACGGTCTCCACTGCCCTTTCCCCCCTCTCGCGGCCGCGCCATGAGCGGGCGTCACGGACCCGCCTCTCACGGCCCGACCTCGGCCCCCACCTGTCACGGGCTCCGCGTCCTGCTCAGGCCGCCGGAGACGCCACGCGCAGCGCCTCCCGCACCCAGCGCCCCTCCTCGTGCGCCAGGCGGCGAATGGCCAGGCGGACCTGCGTCCGGGGCCCGTTCCCCTTCACGACCCGCCAGAACTCATCCCAATCGGGATCGCCATAGACCCAGCGTCCCTGTTCCTCGTCGTAGCGGAGCTCGGGATCGGGGATCTCCAGCCCCAGGGCGCGGATCTGGGGCACGTACTTGCTGAGGAACTCCTGGCGCAGCTCCTCGTTGGTCCGGACCTTGATCTTCCACTGCAGGGCCTGGGCGAGGTTGGGCGACATCTCGTCCGGCGGGCCGAAGAAGTGCATGAGTGGCCGCCACCAGCGGTTGAGGGCGTCCTGGACCATTCGTTGCTGGGCTTTGGTGCCGCTCATGAGGGTGAGGACGATGTCCTCGCCGTGCTTCAGGTGGATGGCTTCTTCCGCGCAGATGCGCCGGAGGATGCGGGCATAGGGGGCATAGCTGGTCTGGAGCAGGGCGGCCTGGGTGACCAGCGCCGCGCCGTCGACCAGCCAGGCGATGATGCCCACGTCCGCCCAGGTGGGAGCTGGATAGCTGAAGACATTGTGGAACTTGGCCCGCCCCGACACCAGGGCATCCATCATGTCTTCCCGGGTGATGCCCAGGGGCGCGGCCAGGTCCTCGGCCACGCGGTAGATGAGCTGGGCGTGGCCCACCTCGTCCTGCACCTTGGCCATCAGCGCCAGCTTTCGGCGCAGGGTGGGCGCCCGCGGGATCCACTCCCGCTCCGGCAGAGCGCCCATGATCTCGCTGTTGGCGTGGGTCTGGATGAGCCGCAGGCACTGCTTGCGGTACTCCAGAGGCATCCAGTCGCCGGCCTCGACCTTTTCCCCGCGCTCCAGGCGGGCGCTGAACTCGGCGATGCGCTCGGCCTCCCGCCAGTCCGCGGTGGTGTATTCCGGGCTGACGTCCCCCACCGGCTGTCCCCCCCGCTGGCCGACCGCCCCTGGCACCTAACAAACGATTGTTTGTTCCCAGCCTACCAGGATCTGACTCCAGCGTCAAGGTGATACGAAGATGAAAAAGGTTGAAATGCAGGGCACGTGTCAGCAGCAGACCCGGCGTTGCCGCGCCCCCCTGCTCCTGGCAAGGTGGGA
>QGUQ01000192.1 GCA_003242195.1 Bacillota bacterium
CGCGTGCCCCCCCCCCCGGGGCCGCTGGGGTCCTCGGCCTGCGGTTGCTGCTGGCGGCCATCGTCAGCTTGCTGCTGCACGTGCCCCTGCTTCAGGCCCTGGGCGGCCTGCTGCTGGTCTTGATCGCCTGGAAGCTGGTCAACGACGACCGCGGGGGGCACGGGGACGTGGAGGCCGCCTCCGGCGTTCTGGATGCCGTGCGCATCATCGTCCTGGCCGATGTGGTGATGTCCCTGGACAACGTCCTGGCGCTGGTGGGCGTCTCCGGCGGGCACCTGGGGTTGCTGGTGCTGGGGTTGGCCCTCTCGGTGCCGCTGATCATCTGGGGTAGCTCCCTCCTCAGTTCCCTCATGGATCGCTGGCCGTGGCTCGTGTTCGCCGGTGCCGGCATCCTCGTCTGGGTGGCCTTCGAGATGGTGCTGGAGGACCGGTTCGTCCACCGCTGGGTGGAGGGGGTGCCCCAGTCGTTCGTGATCACGGTCCACGTCGTGGTGACGCTGCTCTTCATCGCCGTGGCGTGGTGGCTGGCCGGTACGGATCCGGCTGCCTCCGGAGGCCCCGCCGGCGGCCGGCGGGGCGGCGGGGACGATGCCTCCCGGCGATCCCGTTAGAGCCGTGTCCCCGGCGCCCAGCCGCGGCTGCCATCCCATCCCCCGTTCCGTTGGAGGAGTGACGGTTCATGGCACGACGGCAGGAGGCGCGCGGCGCGACGGCCGCCCCGGCCGGTTCTTCCACCTTGTGGTACAAGGACGCCATCATCTACGAGGTCCACGTACGCACCTTCTACGACAGCGACGGCGACGGATACGGCGACTTCCGCGGCCTGACGGAGAAGCTGGACTACCTCCAGGACCTGGGCGTGACCGCCCTGTGGGTCTTGCCCTTCTACCCGTCGCCGTGGGTGGACGACGGCTACGACGTCGCCGACTACACGGACGTACACCCGGCCTACGGTACGCTGCGCGATTTCAAGCGCTTCCTGGCCGAGGCCCACCGCCGCGGCATCCGCGTCATCACCGACCTGGTCCTGAACCACACCTCGGACCAGCACCCCTGGTTCCAGCGCGCCCGCCGCGCCCGCCCGGGCAGCCGCTGGCGGGACTTCTACGTGTGGAGCGACACGCCCGACCGCTACCGGCAGGTGCGGGTCATCTTCCAGGACTTCGAGCCCAGCAACTGGACCTGGGATCCCGTGGCCGGCGCCTATTACTGGCACCGCTTCTACAAGCACCAGCCCGACCTGAACTACGACAACCCCCTGGTCTGGAAGGCGATGTTCCGGGTCGTGGACTTCTGGATGAAGCTGGGGGTCGACGGCTTCCGCCTGGATGCGGTGCCCTACCTGTTCGAGCGGGAGGGAACCTCCTGCGCCGGCCTGCCCGAGACCCACGAGTTCATCCGGGCGCTGCGCAGCCACATCGAGGAGCGGTACGGCGAGCGGATCCTGCTGGCGGAGGCCAACGAGCCGGCGGCGGAACTGGCCCGTTACCTGCAGGGGGACGAGTGCCACATGGCCTTCCACTTCCCCCTCATGCCGCGGCTGTACCTGGCCCTGCACCGCGAGGACCGCGAGCCCATCGCCGCCGTTCTCCGGGACGAACCGGCCATCGCCCCCACCAGCCAGTGGGCCCTGTTCCTCCGCAACCACGACGAGCTCAGCCTGGAGATGGTGACGCCGGAGGAGCGGGAAGAACTCTGGCAGGCCTACGCGCCCGATCCCCAGGCGCGCATCAACCTGGGCATCCGCCGGCGCCTGGCTCCGCTGCTGGGCAACGACCGCCGGCGCATCGAGCTGATGAACGCCCTGCTCTTCTCCCTGCCCGGTACGCCGGTGATCTACTACGGCGACGAGATCGGCATGGGGGACAACATCTACCTGCCCGACCGCCATGGCGTGCGCACGCCCATGCAGTGGAGCGCCGACCGGAACGCCGGTTTCTCCCGGGCCAACCCCCAGCGGCTGTGTGCCCCGGTGGTGGTCGACCCGCCCTTCCACTACGAGGCCGTGAACGTGGAGGCCCAGCTGGCCAGCCCGGACTCGCTCCTCAATTGGATGAAGCGGCTCATCGCCGTGCGCAAGCGCTACAAGGCCTTCGGGCGGGGCACCTGCGAGCTGCTCGACGCCGACAACCGCCACATCCTGGCCTTTACCCGCCGCTACGGCGACGAAACCGTCCTGGTGGTCGCCAACCTGTCCCGGTTCGTCCAGGGCGTCCGGCTGAACCTCTCCACCTACCGCGGCCGCGTGCCCGTGGACCTGTTCGGCCGCTCCACCCTGCCGCCCGTCGGGGATGACCCCTACTTCCTCACCCTGGGGCCCCACGGGTTCTACTGGTTCGCCCTGGAGCCCGGCCCCGTGTCGGGCTAGGCGGGTGACGGTTCCGCGGAGTGGACGGGCTGCGCCGAGGGCAGCGCCGGCGGCCGGTGGCCGTGGCAGGGCGGTTGCGCCCGTGCGGGGCCCGGAACCGGAAGGACGGGTCCGGCGCCCCGGCGAAGAAGGGGCGTGATCATCACCCGCTTTCGGAGGAACCGGGCGTGATCGCCCGCGGGAAGTGCGGATTCCGCTCGATGTCAGGAGGGGGCATGTGTCATGGGAGCTGCCGGCGCCGGCATCATGGCCTTGCTGGACGCATACACGGGGACGAACGTCAACGTCGCGGAGAAGATTTGTGACCGGTATGCCCGGGTCCCCGAGCGGATCGCCCTCTTCTACGAGGATGAATCCGGGCGGGCGGAACGGGTGACCTTCCGCGAGCTCCAGGAGCAATCGGCCGCTTTCGCGGGCTTCCTCCGCGCCATCGGTGTGGGCAAGGGCGACCGGGTGGCGGGGCTGCTGCCCAAGGGACCGGAGCTGCTGGTCACCGTGCTGGCGGTTTGGCGGCTCGGTGCGGTATACGTACCGCTGTTCACCGCCTTCGGACCGGACGCGGTGGCGTACCGGGTCCGGGGGAGCCGGGCCAAGGTCCTGGTGGCCGGGGCGGAGCAGCGGGGCAAGGTGCCCGCGGATCTCGTCGCCGACGGCCTGATGGTGGTGACGGTCGCCGGGCCCCGCGGCCGGGGCATCGAGCGGGGCGACTTCAGCTTCCACCACGAGCTGGCCAGGGCCACGCCGGTGCCGTCGCCCGAGCCCCTGTCCGGCGACGACCCCATGATCCTCCTTTACACCTCCGGCACCACGGGCAACCCCAAGGCCGTCGTGGTACCCGTCAAGGCCCTGGCGGCCTTCGAGGCCTACATGCGCTTCGGCCTGGACCTGCGGGACGAGGACGCCTTCTGGAACGTGGCGGATCCGGGCTGGGCCTACGGCCTCTACTACGGCTTGATCGGACCCCTCTTGCTGGGCAAGGCGACCCTTTGGTACAACGGCCGGTTCGACCCCAAGGTCGCCCTGCGCCTCCTGGAGGACTACCGGGTCACCAACTGGGCGGCGGCGCCCACCGCCTTCCGCGCCCTGCGGGCGGCGGGCGCCACGGGCGGCGACCGCTACTCGCTGCGGGTCATCTCCAGCGCGGGAGAGCCGCTGAACCCGGAGGTCATGGACTGGGCCCGGAGGGAATTTGGCGTCCCCATCCACGATCACTACGGGCAGACCGAGCTGGGCATGGTGATCAACAACCATCACCACCCGGACTGGGCCCGGGAGCTCAAACCCGGGTCCATGGGGCTGTCCATGCCGGGCTTCCGGGCCGCCATCGTGGATGATGAGGGCCGGGAGCTGGGGCCCGGGCAAGAAGGGCACCTGGCCATCGATGTCACCCAGTCGCCCCTCTTCTGGTTCCGGGGCTATGAGGGGAATCCCGAAGCTACGCGGAGCCGATTCACGCCAGACGGCCGCTACTACCTCACCGGCGACGACGCTAGCATGGACGAGGACGGGTACTTCTACTTCAGCGGCCGCTCGGACGACATCATCCTCAGTGCGGGCTATCGGATCGGTCCCTTCGAGGTGGAGAACGTATTGCTAACCCACCCGGCGGTGGCCGAGTGCGCCGTAGTGGGCGCCCCGGACGAATTGCGGGGCGAGATCATCCAAGCCTTCGTGGTCCTCCGGCCGGGATACGCTCCTTCGCCGGAGCTCGAAGACGAGCTACGGCAGCTGGTACGGAGCCGGCTGGCGGCCCACGCTTACCCGCGTGCCTTCGTCTTCGTCCGCGAGCTGCCCAAGACGCCCAGCGGGAAGATCCAGCGGTACTTGTTGCGGAAGGCCGGTTCGTCCCGGGATGGCCGGCAGTGAAGGCCGGGACGGGGAGGGCGCGGTGAAGGAAACACCGATGGCCGAGGCCCCGCGTGACCGGCGCGGGGCCTCGGCTGATCGGCGTGATTGCTTCTTCCCTCCACAAAGGGCCGGGCCCGCCGTAGCGGCGGGCCCCGCGAGCCGGGGGTCACGCCGCCACGGCCGCCGGTACCCG
>QGUQ01000193.1 GCA_003242195.1 Bacillota bacterium
GAGTGGAAGCGGGCGGCCGGCGACCGGCCGGGCGCGCCCCTCGGGACCCGGGCAGGGGCCCGAAGCCGGCAGCGTCAGGATCCGATTGAACCTCAAGATTGAACAGGATGAGGGGGGACCGTGCATGGCTGGCGGGTTGAAGGAGAAGGCGCGCATCATGGACAAGGAGGCCCTGCGCCGCGCGCTGATCCGCATCGCCCACGAGATCGTCGAACGCAACCGCGACCTGGACCAGGTGGTGTTCATCGGCATTCGCCGCCGCGGGGTGCCGATGGCCCAGCGCCTGGCGCGTGCCATCGAAGAGTTCGAGGGGCGGAAGTTGCCGGTGGGCATCCTGGACATCACCCTCTACCGCGACGACCTCTCCCGCCTCAGCGAGATGCCCCGGGTCAACAAGACGGAGGTCAACTTCCCCGTCGAGGGCAAGCACGTCATCCTCTGCGACGACGTCCTCTACACGGGCCGTACCATCCGCGCCGCGCTGGATGCCATCTTTGACCTGGGCCGCCCGCAGACCGTCCAGCTGGCCGTGCTGGTGGATCGCGGCCACCGGGAGATCCCCATCCGCGCCGACTACGTGGGGAAGAACGTGCCCACCTCGCGCCGCGAGGTCATCGAGTGCCGGCTGGAGGAAGTGGACGGCGTCGACGAAGTCTGGATCATGGAGCAGCCTTGAACTAGGTGAACGAGGAAGCGACCGCGAGGCGGCCGCCCAGGCGCAGCAAGGCCAGGGCCGTGGCGGCGGTACGCCGCAGGTTGGCCGCCGCGTCGCGCAGGGCGTCGGCCTCTGCCATGGGTCCGGGGGTTGCCGCCAAGAGGGCGGCGACCCCCAATCGCTGCAGGTCCGGCACGGCCGCGGGATCCACGGCCCCGGAGATCACCACCACGGGTACCCCGTGTGCCTGGGCCCGGCGCGCCACCCGTGCCACCAGCTTGCCGGCCAGGGTCTGCCGGTCCGTTCGGCCCTCCCCGGTGAGCACCAGGCCGGCACCGTCCAGGTACCCGTCGAAGCCCACGGCGTCCATCACCAGCTCGGCCCCGGGGCGCAGGCGGGCGCCCAGGAAGGCCAGCAGGCCGAAGCCGAGGCCGCCCGCCGCCCCGGCGCCGGGTTCCTCCCGCAGGTCCCGTCCCAGCACCGCGGCGGCCACGTCGGCCAGCCGCTGCAAGCCCGCCTCCAGCTGCTCCACCATCTCCGGCGTGGCGCCCTTCTGGGGCGCGTACACCGCCGCGGCGCCCCGAGGCCCGGTCAGGGGATTGTCCACGTCGCAGGCCACCTCGATGCGCACGTGGCGGAGCCGGGGGTCCAGACCGCCCAGGTCGATGCGGGCCAGGCGGGCCAGCGGCCCGCCGCCGGGGGGTAGGGGGCGGCCCGCCTCGTCGAGGAAGCGCGCTCCCAGGGCCGCCAGCATGCCCGTCCCGCCATCGGTGGTGGCGCTGCCCCCGATGGCCACCAGGAGGCGCCGGCAACCGGGGTCGAGGGCGGCGCGGATCAACTGGCCCGTGCCGCGGGGGGAAGCCGCCAGCGGGTCCCGCCGCGACGGCTCCACCAGCGTCAGGCCCGATGCCGCCGCCATCTCGATGGCGGCGGTCTCCCCGTCGCCCAAGAGCCCCCACGCTGCCTCCACCGGCCGGCCCAGGGGGTCGGACACGCGGCACCGCAGCCAGCGACCGCCTGTGGCGCGGACCAGGACGGCGACCGTTCCCTCGCCGCCGTCGGCCAGGGGCAGTTCCACCGTCTCGATGCCGGGCCAGCCTTCCCGAGCCCCTGCCGCCATGGCGGCCGCCGCCTCCTCGGCCGTCAGGCTGCCCTTGAAGGAATCGGGGGCGATCACCACCCGCACGGGCCGCACCTCCACCCTTCCCCGCCGGCCCGGCTTGCGCCGGGGGGCGGGCGCACCGGCCACGCCGGTCCGGCGGGGCCGTGCCTTCAGGTTCGTTGCGCCTCCTGCCCGCCGCCGCCCGCCGCCTCTCCCGGCCAGCGGGGCGGCAGGTCCTCGGGGTCGGGGTTGACGTAGACGGTGCGCGCGTGGTCGTAAAGGACGAAGCCGGGCCTGGCGCCCCGGGGCTTGCGCACGTAACGGGCCTCCGTGTAGTCCACGGGCACGTGGCTCGACCACCGGGCCTTGCTGTGGTAGGCGGCGACCCGGGCCGCGGCCAGGACGGCTTCCTCATCGGGCTCGCCTTCGTGGCGGTCGCGCCGCAGCAGGACGTGGGAGCCGGGCACGTCCTTGACGTGCAACCAGATGTCCCAGTCGTTGGCGATGCGGGTCACCAGCCAGTCGTTCTGGCGGTTGTTCTTGCCGACGAGGATGGGGCGGCCGCCGGGCGCCACGTAGCGAAGGAACTGGCTCTCCCGGGGCCGCCGGCCGCCCTCGGCGGTCCGGCTGCCCGGCCGCGACCGGACGGCGCCGCGGCCGTTCCCCGCGGGCGGTGCCGCCGGGGCCTCCTGGCGCTCGAGGTAGCCCTGTTCCGCCAGCTCGGCGGCGACGGCCTCCAGGTCCTCCGCGTCCTCGGCCTCGGCCAGGGCATGCTCCACCGAGCGCAGGTAGGCAAGCTCCTCCTCGGTGGCGCGCAGCCGCTCCTCCACCTGCTCCCGCCCGCGCCGCGCCTTCTGGTAGAGGCGGAAATAGCGCTGGGCGTTCTCCTGGGGACCCAGAGCGGGATCCAGGGGTACGGTGATGGTGCCGCCAGCGGGATCGTAGTAGTTGGGCAGCTCCACCTGCCGCGCGCCCCGGGGCACCTGGTGGGCGAAGGCGGTCAGCAGCTCGCCGTAGAGGCGGTAGGGTTCGGCCCGCTCCGCCCGTTCCAGGTCCTGCCGCTGCGCCTCCAGGCGCCGGGTCACCCGTGCCACTGCTTCCCGCACCGCCTGCTCCAACCGGCGCCGGAGCTGGGCCGTGACTTCCCGTTGCAGGTGCTCCCGGTAGAAACGGTCGCAGAGTTCCGACGGCGAGGGGGAGCCGGCGGCGCCCCCTTCCGGTGGAGGCGACACGCCGAAGGCGGTGACGGACACGGGCGTGCCTTCCCGGTCCCACGCCAGCGTGGGTTCGAATTCCCCCCGCAGCGCCCGCGCCAGCCAGCCCGCCACCCTTGCCGCCAAGGTCTGCAAGGTCGGGCTGGCCGGCTCATGGAGGGCAGTGGCCGTTCCCGCCGGCGCCTCGGGGTCCACACCCGCCCGCTGTAGGGCTTCCCGGGCCAGCTCCCGACCCGTGCCCGGCACCGCGGCCCGCAGCACGCGCCAGGCCGGCCGGTCCGCCGGTGCCTCGCGGAAGGCCCGGGCCAGGTGCCCGGCCAGCGTTGCCGCATCACCGGTCACGGCCGCCTTGCGCGGCGCGGGCGGCGGCTCGTAGGCGAGACCGGGCCACACGGCCCGCGTTCCTGGCTGCCCGGGAGGGATGCGCCGGAGGGCGTCCAGGATGTGGCCCGTCTCATCGAGGAACACGATGTTGCCGCGCCGATCGATGAGCTCGACCACCAGGCGCTTCTCGCCGCCCGTGCCCGGCTGGCGCCCGCCGCCGTGGAAGACCAGCTCCACCCAGCGATCGAAGCCCTCCCCCTGGCGCACCCCCACCAGGCGTGCCGACTCCAGGTGCTTGCGCAGGAGCATGCAAAAGGCCGGCGGTACGGGCGGGTTGGCGGGGGGGTGCTGGGTCAGGTGCAGCCGCGGGTAGCGCGGGTCGGCGGACAATAGCAACACCCGCGCCACGCCGGCATAGAGGTGCAGGATCACGGTGTGGGCGTCGGGCTGGTAGATGCGTTCGACCCGGGCCGGAAGCAGCCTGCGCAGTTCGTCCACCACGGCGGCGATGAGCAAGCCGTCCACGTCGGTTCCTCCTCCCAAAGGCAGTATACCGTCCCGGGCAGGTGGTTCCTTGTGTGCCCGGGCCTGCCTTGGCAGGTGCGCCGTGGCCACGGGGGGCCTGCCGCGGGAGCCGCCAGGTGGCGCTCCCCGGGTTCCGCGTCGCCGCTCCCGGTGGGATGGCTCGTTACCGCCGTTCCTCGCAGGGATTCGGGGGGCCGGCGTCGAAGTCACCCGGCAACCCGACCGACCGGTCGGTTGGCCCGCCCCGGCCCGCGGGGTTCGAGGACCGGTCGGTGGCGCGGGGCCGGACGGGACGACGATGGGAGGGGACACGATGCCGGTGGTGTTTCGCCGGGTGGCGGTCCTGGGGGCCGGCACCATGGGGTCGCAGATCGCGGCTCACCTGGCCAACCAGGGCATTCCGGTCGATCTGTTCGACCTCACGACCGAACTGGTGGAAAAGGCAAAGAAGCGGCTGACGGAGCTGAAGCCGTCGCCGATCTACACCCACGACGTCCTGGAACTGGTCCGACCGGGCTCGTTCCAGGACGAGGCCGACCTGGCCCGCCTGCGCGAGGCCGACTGGGTGGTAGAGGCGG
>QGUQ01000194.1 GCA_003242195.1 Bacillota bacterium
GGGAGTTAGCCACCATAAAAACGGAGCTACATCGCCTAATGTTGGAGCGATATTCAGAATTAGTGTGGAAAACCGATCTTGCGATGACTTGGTTTGGCCATTGCGTGGAGGGCTGTGGCTGAGTTGGAGACAGCCTCATCCGAAGGACATCACCCATGCATGGATTACTTCGGTTAACACGATACCGGGGGATGGTATTTGGGTGATGGAAAACGGAAAGTTCTCCGGGAAAGATGCCGACCTAGTACAAAAGTATATCTTGTCAGGCAGGTTTAACAGGACAAGCCTCAAGGAACTCCCAAGGAAGATCGCTCCCGGACAATCTGGAGAAGGGGAAATCCTGATTTTCGTTCCAGATGTGACTCGCAAGGGTGGACTAACGGCACCAGTAGGACTGTATGGAGACGGACGCCTGCACCTCGCTTTGGGTGGCGAGTACAGTTGGGCACTCATCGATCTCGGTCGAGCGGAAGACTGGTTCCGTCGCTTCGTGGGTGATCCTAATGCCCCTGAGTATACGGGGTAGCCGGTCGAAGTGCGGAAATCATCTTAGATAATTCCCGTGTATGCACAGGGGGGAGTCCTTAAAAGGACTCCCCCCTTCTCTTTGCCTTCAGAAAGGAGGGCAACACGCCAATGAGACATTTTCGTTGGAGCTACTGGATCGGCTTGCTGTTTATGGCCACCTTTATCGTTGTTTCGACAAGTCTAGCTAGTGCAAGAGTTATGGGTCCACCTGACGGAAGCGGTGGAGGAGGATCGGGCGGGTCTGGACAGGAAAAAAACTGTCCTCCACCTCCAATTCGACGTCCAGAGTACCAGAATGATTGCTATTACATTGTCCATTCCCAGACTTATGAAACAGGTAGGTGGCTCCCGACAGATGATTGGCGGTGGGGTTATAGAACTGATGCTGGAATGATGGGTGGAATTACAAAAGTAACGATTGACTGGGCTCCTGGATACCCTAAGCACGTTGACGAACTGAGCCATACGAACGTACTGGACTACATTTATGATGGAACCCGTGAGGGCCAATACTACATCGAAGACCAATACAAGGATTGGCTACGCTACTGGTACGATCTAGTTAGATTGGAGCGTGGACGGGTTACATTTAATGGCCTATGTTGGGTAAGGATTTGGGAAATGGAAACCTGGCGCATGGATGTATGGAATGATGGTGTTGTAGAAAGGTACCGAGTCGAAGGCCGTCGTAGCTCCCGTGACGGCCCGGGTGAGTCGAATCCCGACTCGATCTGCAACTTGAACCCATATAGCAGTATTGATGTCAACTTGTGGGACTGGATCGAGTTCACGGAAGACAGCAAACCGTTCAAGGCTCCTCCGATTGACCGGCCGATCCCGCCGTCCGGAATCGTGCCGCCGCCAGTGTTCAGCGGGTACGAGGCGTACCTTGGCGGCCGCGAGATCCTGAAAGACGATTACAAGAGCCGCGATGACTGGGGTAGAGGCGGCGTGTGGCTCTTTGGCGGTCGGCCCTCTCGAAACATGTTCAGCGCCACCCGGGGCACGAACGCCATTCTGGCCATCGACACCCTGGCCCAAGGTGACCTGTCAGTGCCGCCTGCGCTGAACAAGGTGGCGCAGGTCATCATCCGGATCCCGGATATCCCGGGGGCGCAGGCGAAGGCCACACTGGTCAGCGGCAACGCCCAGAAGGGGCAGTGGCTGACTTCGCTGCCCATTCCGCCGACCACCCGCGTTGGCAAATACAAGGTGGTTTTTGAAATTCGGGGGACCAACTACTGGGGCCAGGCGAGAACGAAGATCGTGGAAGGCCAGATCTGGATTGACGGCGGCGATTGCCCGGCGACCGACCGAAATTGCCAGAAGGAGCATGGGATGTTGAATCCGGGCGAGGTCTCCTTCTGCGGCTTGAGTGAGGACGAGATGCGGGCGCTGGGCGACAGGTGGATCTACAAGTGCAACGATCCGCGGCTGGTCAAGTAAGTCGCCAAGGCACGAAGCGGGCGAGCGGGCGGGCACAGATGTGGCTGTGCCCGCCCCTTTTTATATGGAGGGCCGTCTGGCATGAAGCGGATCCTCCCGGTGTTCCTTGCACTCGCTATCGTCACTAGTGCGGCGGCCTTTGCCGCTGGCGCTTCAGTGGCAGCAAGCCAGGCTGTCGTTCAGGCTGCAACGGACAGCGCGGCCATTGCCGCCGCCCAGGTCGTCAGCAACCCGATGGCGGTGGCGTGGGCGGTGTCGGGGACAAGCCTGCGGGATGACCAAAGAGCCCGAGAAGCCGTGGCGGAGAACATCGCGCGGCAGGTGCTGGACCGTGCCTTGGGCACGGGCCGCTATACGATGGACCTCGACTTTCAAACCGGCGCCTTGTCTCTTCGGGTAACAGCTACAGCGCCGCTGCGGCTAGCTCGTATCGTCCTGTCCGAACGCGGCGGCGTCGTGCAGGCCGTGGTACAGGCGCCGCTGCGAACGGATGTCACGACTTCGCTGCAGTAAGGCGGCCAACCGTATGCTCCTGTTCACCAACGGGAGTCATGTTGTATGATATTCACAAAAACGGGAGGATTAGCACATGGCCGTTGCGGTTCCGGCGCGAATCGCGTACCCGTATACCGCGATGGTGAGAATCCGGGGAACGACGGACCTGTTGTTGAACCGCTGGCGCGCGGAGAGGAACAACGAAAGCGGGGATTACGAAGCTTGCGTGTACCGGACAAAGACCGGCGAGCTGGGCATCCCCGGTTCCTATCTTCGTGGAGCCATCCTGGAGGCGGCGGGCTTCTACGGGCCGCTGGCGGATGTCTTTCGCTCCGGGATTGCCTGCCTTCCTGACGTGGCGTCTCTGAGAAAGAGGACATGGGACTATCTTGACCGGCGCCGCGTTCGGGTCAAAGGCCGGTCCATCACGCGGACCCGCCCCGCGATGAAAGCCGGATGGGAAGCGGAGTTTGAGGTCCTGGTCACCGATCCGGTTCACATTGTTCCGCCCCTGTTGCAAGCCGTCATTGAGAAAGCGGGCATGATCGCGGGCCTTGGCGATTTCCGGCCCGTGTTCGGGCGGTTTGAAGTTGTGAAGTTTGAAGTCGTCGGCGAATGACAACGGGTTGCGGGTGCGTCGCGGCCTGGCGGGCGGCAGCCGAACCGCCCGCCTTCCTTCTTTAGCAAGGGTACGGGTCTGCGGTGATGCCTTCCCTTTTTTATTGGGAGGTGTCCTTGCATCATGGCACAGGTGAAGAACGGACAGATCGGCTAAGCACTGGCAACATTGCGGCGGACCATCGACCAAAAGACAACGGCGGCGCCGATGCGCCGCTCTTTTTGTGCCCTGGGAGGTGGCCGGGATGAACAACGCGGCAGCGACGGTCAAGCAGTGCTCCTGGTGCGGCAAGGAAGCAGACCACCTTGAGTGGTTCCCGTTTGCGCTTTACCTTTGTCCGATCTGTGCCGATCAAAAGCGCCAGGAAATTGAAGAAGAACGGCGCGCCGGCAAAGTGTGCAGTTCTTGCGGGAAGCCGTACTCGCTGTGTGTTTGTTAGTCGAACCCGAAGGACGTGGTTGCAATGCTGCGACGTCTATGGCGATCCGACTGGGGCCAAAGCGCCGCCATCGCGGCGCTGTTTCTCAGTTTCATTGGCGCCTTCCTTCTGACGGGTTCCGTGGGCATCGCCTTGGCCATTGCTCAAAAGGCCCGACTCCAGGATGCTGCCGACGCCGCCGCACTGGCGGCGGCGCGGGAAGTGCGGCCTGACACAACCATCGTCGTGCGGAAGTACGACCGGGTGTGCGGGCCGGGCGGGAAGTGCCAGGATAGCATCCTGCCGGAGACTATCACCCTGGATGGCCGTGCTACGGATCTGCTTCCCGACCGCTGGCTGAAGATGGCGGGGTGCGACGGGCGCTTGGACCTCAAGAAGCCCGGACACTGGACCGTCTGCGAATGGGGGTCCACCGAACAAACGGATTGGTCTTTGTCGGTTAGTCGGGCCCGAACGGCAGCGGAATCTTACCTGCGAGACAACTTGCAAGGTCAGACCTTCAAGAACTGGCAGATCACTTACTTCCGCGTCGATGCGAACCGCCCAATGCCGCTGGTCCAACTGGAGGTGGAAGCCGAAGCATCCAACCCTCTCTTGCGGGCGGTGGTCCGCAAGCCCATCAAGATGAAGGTGCTGGCGTGGTCCGACAGCGTGGACCGGACGTTGCCGCCGGGGGCGAAGTAAATGACCAGCTTTTGTCTTCCTTTTGTTGCGGCGTGTTACTACCGTGATCCCGGCGTCCGCCAAATCGCCTGGGCCCTGAAAGCCCTTGACCCAACGGCCCTTGGCGTCGCCTCCTTTACAAAACTCCGAGCCCCCGAGAACGTGCTAGATCTCGTATACCGACTTTTTCTTTAAA
>QGUQ01000195.1 GCA_003242195.1 Bacillota bacterium
GACGAACCGGACCTGCCGGAGCGCATCGCGGCCGGCGATCTCTCGGGCGTGCTGTCCTGGATGCGGGAGCACGTCCACAGGCACGGGGCCCGATACGAACCCCTGGAGCTGGTCCGGCGGGCCACCGGCAGGGAGCTGAGCGCCGAACCCTTCCTCCGCTATGTGCGGCGGAAGTACGGGGAGCTCTACGGGTTCTAGGCGCGGGGCCGGCAGCGCGACGACCGAGGAGGTGAGGGAGATGGCCATCGTGGCCGTCAGCATCGCACCGGTGGGTGAGGGGGTGAGCGTGAGCCCCTGGGTCGCCCGGGCGTTGCGCGTGCTCCGGGAGCAGGATCGCATCCGCTACCAGGTGGGGCCCATGTTCACCACCCTGGAGGGGGACCTGGACGAGATCCTGGCCCTGATCCGCCGCATGCACGAGGAGATGTTCGCGGCCGGTGCCGTCCGGGTTTCGACGCTGATCAAGATCGACGACCGCCGCGACCGCGCCCAGCGGATGGAGGACAAGGTGGAGGCGGTAGAGCGCAGGCTGCGGGAATCCGGCTCCGCCGGAGCGCAAGGTGAGGCGAGCGGCCCGTGAGCCGCAGGGTTCCCCGGGACCCGGCCGTGAACGGAGACGGCGTCGCCGGCGGCCGGGCCGCCCGCCGGGAGGCACGGGCCGCTGGCGGTGCGGAGAGGGACCGGGCACCCGCCGGGGCGGGGGCGCTGCCGCCGGCACCGGAGGGCGCCCCCGCTCGGGGCGGGACGGCGCCTGTAGGGGCTGCTGGCATGCCAGCGGCTCGCAAGGGGCTCGTCCTGGCTTCCTTGATGCTGGCCATGTTCATGGCCGCCATTGAGGCCACCATCGTGGCCACGGCCATTCCCGCCATCGTGGCCGACCTGGGCGGTTTCGCCAGGTACAGCTGGGTGTTCTCGCTCTTTCTCCTGACGTCCGCTACCACGGTACCCATCTACGGCAAGCTGGCGGACCTGTACGGTCGCAAGCCCGTGTTCCTGGCGGGCAGCGGGTTGTTCCTCCTGGGTTCCGTCCTCTGCGGCACGGCGCGGAGCATGAACGAGCTGGTGGTGTACCGCGCCCTTCAGGGCTTGGGTGCGGGTGCCGTCCAACCGGTCACCATGACCATCGTCGGTGACCTCTATCCCTTGGAAGAACGGGCAAGGGTGCAGGGTTACCTGTCCAGCGTATGGGGCATCTCGTCCATCATCGGCCCGGCGGCGGGGGGCCTGCTGGTGGAGCATGCCGGTTGGCCCTGGGTTTTCTACATCAACGTGCCCATCGGGCTGCTGGCCATGGCGGGCGTGCTGCTCTTCCTCCGCGAGCCCAAGCGCCAAGGGGATGTGTACATCGACTTCCAGGGCTCCTTCTGGATGGCCGTCGCCATCAGCGCCTTGCTGATCCAGCTGGTGGAGGGAGGGTCCGGGTGGCCGTGGCTTTCGCCGCAGACGGCGGCGCTGCTGGCGGTCTCCACGGTGGCGGGCGTGCTGTTCATCCGTCAGGAGAGGCGGGCGCCCGATCCCGTCCTGCCCCTGGGATTGCTGGCCCGGCCCCTGATGCGGGCGGCCAATCTGGGGGGCCTGGTGGGCGGTGCCGTCATCGCCGGCATCTCCTCCACCGTGCCCACCTTCGTCCAGGGCGTCCTGGGCCAGACGGTGACCGTGGGAGGGTTCTCCCTGGCCACCATGTCCATCGGCTGGCCCCTGGCCGCCACGGCGGCCGGCCGCCTGATGCTCCGCTTCGGCTTTCGCCGTACGGCGCTGGCCGGTGCGGTGATCGGCGTCGCCGGGGCCCTGGTGCTCGTTACCACCGGGACCGGGAGTCCCGTTCTCCAGGTGGCGGCGGGGAGCTTCGTCATCGGAGCCTGCATGGGGCTCACCATGACCACCTACATCGTCTCCATCCAGAGCGCCGTGCCGCGGCATGAACGGGGTGTGGCCACCGGCTCCCAGGCCTTCGCCCGGATGCTGGGCAGCGCCATCGGCGCGGCCCTGGTGGGTGCCATCATCAACGGCCGGCTGGCCGCCCACCTGGCGGCGTACCCCGATCTGGCTCGACTGGGCGGCGATGCGGGCAACCTGCTGCTGGATGAAGCGCGGCGGGTGCTCCTGGACGAGGGCCAGCTAGCGATTCTGCGCGACGGCTTCGCCGAGGCCTTCCATGCGGCGATGTGGGCGATCCTGGTGCTGAACCTGCTGGTGTTGCCCATCGCCCGGATGCTTCCCGCCGGCCCGGCGAGCCGGCGGGACGAGCGGGCCGTCCCGGCATGAGAGGGGGGAGGGTCGCGCCGTCGGGCGGACCCGTGCCACCGGGACGCCGGGACCCGGCCCCGCCGCCCGCCGGGGCTTCAAGCCGTCCGCTGCAAGGCCCGCAGCACCTGCCGGCCCAGCAGGGTTGCCACCACGGCCTTGGCGAGGTCCCCAGGGAGGAAGGGGAGCGCCGCGGCCACCAGGGCCTCGCGCCAGGCCATGCCGCTCCAGGTGACGAACCACGGCACGCCCAGGGCGTAGACCACGGCGATGCCGCCCGCCACGCACGCCAGCAGGGTGCGGGCAAAGCCGGGCGCGCGCCGCTGCCCGGCGATGGCACCGGTCACGGCAGCGGCGAGCGGGTAGCTGACCAGGTACCCGCCCGTCGGCCCCAGGATCACGCCCGGGCCGGCGTGCCCGCCGGCGAAGACGGGCAATCCGACGACGCCCAGCAGCACGTAGACGACTTGAGCCACCGCCCCCCACCGCGGGCCGAGGAGCAGGCCCGAGAGCATGACTCCGAAGGTCTGGCCCGTGATGGGCACGGGGGTGAAGGGCAGGGGAATGCGGACGTAGGCCAGTAACGCGGTCAGGCCGGCGAACAGGGCCGCCAGGACCAGCTGCCGGGTGGCGGTGGCCGGCCAGGATGCCGGCCGCGCCGGCTGCGGGCGTTCGGCACGGGCAGAAGCCTGGGTCACCGTTCCCTCCTCCTTTCTTTCCCTTTCTTCCCCCTCCGTACGGCTTCAGGGTACCCACGGGCGCGTCAAATGTCAACTTAAGTCTGTATAAGGGTTGACAATTAGCCGGGCCGGCATGGGTTGCATTAATATACAACGGTCCGTATACTCATACCCAAATTCCTTGGGGGAGCGGGGCGAAGGGAACCGTGGCGGTAACGGCGGCAGTCATCGGGGCCAGCGGCTACGCGGGGGCGGAACTGGTCCGCCTGCTGGCACGCCATCCCCACGTGGAGCTGCGGGCGGTGGCCGGTTCCTCCCGGGCCGGCGAGCCGCTGGCCGGCGTATTCCCCCACCTGCGCGGGGTGGTGGGGCTCACTCTGGAGGAAGCCCTCAGCCCGGCGGTGTGGGAGGGCGTGGACTTCGTCTTTCTGGCCCTACCCAGCGGCGCCTCCGCCGAGCTCCTGCCGCGGGTGCTGTCCCGGGCGCTGGAGCGGGGCACCCGCATCATCGATCTCAGCGGCGACCTGCGCCTGCCGGCCGAGCTGTACGAGGCCTGGTACGGGCGGCCGGCGGTGGACCCGGCCATCCGCCGGGAGGCGGTCTACGGGCTGGCGGAGCTATTCCCCGACCGCATCCGCTCCGCACGCCTCGTATCCAATCCGGGCTGCTATCCGACGGCCATCTTGCTGGGTCTGGCGCCGCTGGCCCGGGCGGGGCTGCTGGCGTCGGGGGCGGTGGTGATCGACGCCAAGAGCGGCGTCTCCGGTGCCGGGCGGGGCGTCACCCTGTCCACCCACTTCGGGGAGGTCAACGAGAACTTCCTCCCTTATAAGGTGGGTCGCCACCAGCACACGCCGGAGGTCGAGCACGTGCTGGAGCAGCTGGCGGGCCGCAGGGTGACCGTCGCCCTGACCACGCACCTGCTGCCGGTGAGCCGCGGTATCCTGGCCACCCTCTACGTGCGCCCGGCGAGCGGGGACGGGGCGCCGGGCGGGCCAGGCGGTGTCCCCGAGCCGGAAGACCTGCACCGCCTCTACCGGGAGTTCTACGCCGGACGGCCCTTCGTCCGCGTCCTGGACCCGGGAGTCTTCCCGGCCATCAAGCAGGTGCAGGGTTCCAACTACTGCGACATCGGCCTGCACGTGGATGGGCGTAGCGGGTGGATCACCGTGTTCGCCGCCATCGACAACCTGGTCAAGGGTGCGGCGGGCCAGGCGGTCCAGAACATGAACCTGATGGCCGGCTTCGACGAGACGGCCGGCCTGGATCTCGTGCCCCTCTACCCCTGAAGGGCGCGGAAGCCAAAGACGGGATGCCGGGAGGAGAGAGGACGGATGGACGGGGTCGTCGCGGGGAAAGCAGGGTCAGCGGTCGCGGGACAACGGGTGGAGGAAGGGGCGGGATACCGCCTGGTCCCGGGGTGGGGGGTCACGCGGCCCGCGGGTTTCCGGGCGGCGG
>QGUQ01000196.1 GCA_003242195.1 Bacillota bacterium
GCCTGCAGCCCTGGGTGACCGGCAAGGACCTGATCCTCTACACCATCGGGCGCATCTCCTGCGACGGCGCCACCTACAAGGCCATGGAGTTCACCGGCGAGGCCCTGGCGGACCTGAGCATGGACGGGCGCCTGGCCATGGCCAACATGGCCATCGAGGCGGGCGGTAAGAACGGCATCTTCAACCCGGACGAACGGATGCTCCGTTACGTCGGCCAGCGGGCCAAGCGCCCCTACACGCCGCTCTGGTCCGATCCCGACGCCGAGTACGCCGCCGTCTACGAGTTCGACGCCTCCACCATCGAGCCCCAGGTGGCCCTTCCCTGGTCGCCCGACAATGTGCGGCCCATCAGCCAGGTGGAGCGGGTGCCCATCGACCAGGTCTTCATCGGCTCCTGCACCAACGGGCGCCTGGAGGACCTGCGCATGGCCGCCCGCATCCTGCGCGGCCGCCGCGTGCATCCCGAGGTGCGCGCCATCGTCATCCCGGCCTCCCGGGACATCTACCTGCAGGCGCTGCGGGAAGGGCTGATCGAGGTCTTCATGGCCGCCGGATGCGTGGTCAGCGCCTCCACCTGCGGACCCTGCCTGGGCGGGCACATGGGCGTGCTGGGCAAGGGCGAGCGCTGCGTCAGCACCTCCAACCGCAACTTCGTCGGGCGCATGGGCCATCCCGAGTCGGAGTCCTACCTGGCCAACCCGGCAGTGGCGGCGGCCTCGGCCGTGGCCGGGCGGCTCTGCCATCCGGAGGAACTGGGCATCCGCTACGAGGACGTGGCGGGCGTCGCGTGAGAGACGTCAAGGAGGTTGCCACCGTGGGACGGGTCTGGAAGTACGGCGACGACGTCAACACCGATGTCATCATCCCCGCCCGCTACCTGTTCACGTCGGACCCCCAGGAGCTGGCGGCCCATTGCATGGAGGACCTGGATCCGGACTTCGCAGCCAACGTCCGGCCCGGCGACGTGATCGTGGCCGGCCGCAACTTCGGGTGCGGTTCGTCCCGGGAACACGCGCCGGTGTCCATCCGGGCGGCGGGCGTGCAGTGCGTCATCGCCGTCTCCTTCGCCCGCATCTTCTACCGCAACGCCATCAACGTCGGGCTGCCGATCCTGGAATGCCCGGAGGCCGTGCAGGCCCTGGAACACGGGGAGGAAGTGGAGGTGGACCTGGAGGCGGGCACCATCCGCCGCACCGCGACGGGCGAGGTGTTCCGGGCCGCCCCCTTCCCGCCCTTCATGCAGGAGATCCTGCGCTGTGGCGGTCTGGTGGAGTACGCCCGGAGGCGCCTGGCCGGCACGGCCGGGGGCCCGGCCGGGGAGAGCCGGAGCTAGCCCGCTCCCGGCGGGAGGCGGACGCGGGCTCCGACGCCCTCCCGCATCCCCTCCCGCCGGTCGGGGGACGCGCTTCCTTCGGGAGAGGAGGCAGAGGGATGCACTACCGGATCGCCGTCCTGCCCGGCGACGGGATCGGCCCGGAGGTCATCCGTGAGGCTGTCCGCGTGCTGGAGGCGGTGGCGGGGGCGACGGGGGTACGGTTCACCTTCGCCGAGGCCCCCATCGGCGGCGCCGCCGTGGACGCCACGGGTGACCCCTTCCCGCCGGAGACGGAGGCGCTGTGCCTGGAGGCCGACGCCATCCTCCTGGGTGCCGTGGGCGGCCCGCGCTGGGACCGGGAGCCACCCGCCCGCCGGCCCGAGGCCGGCCTGCTGCGGCTACGCAAGGCCGTGGGTGCCTTCGCCAACCTGCGGCCGGTCCGCCTGCACCCCCGCCTGGCCGGGCGAGGACCCTTGCGGCCCGAGGTGGTCGGGACGGGCGTGGACGTGCTGATCGTGCGCGAGCTCACCGGCGGGCTCTATTACGGTGAGCGCGGCCGGGAACCCGGACCGGGCGGCGAGCGCGCCTACGACACCATGACCTACACCACGGAGGAGATCGAGCGCATCGTGCGCATGGCCTTCCGCCTCGCCCGCCAGCGCCGCGGGCGGGTGACCTCCGTGGACAAGAGCAACGTCCTGGAGACGTCCCGTCTCTGGCGGCAGGTCACCGAGAGGGTGGCGACCGAGTTCCCCGACGTCCAGGTGGAGCACCTATACGTGGACAACGCGGCCATGCAGCTGGTGCGGAATCCGGGCCGCTTCGACGTGCTGGTGACGGAGAACACCTTCGGAGACATCCTCAGTGACCTGGGCGCGGCGCTGGCGGGATCCATCGGCCTGCTGCCCTCGGCCAGCCTGGGGTCGGAGGGGCGGCCCCCGCTGTTCGAACCGGTCCACGGGTCCGCGCCCGACATCGCCGGCCGGGGCATCGCCAACCCCATCGGTGCCATCGCCTCCGCCGCCCTCCTGCTGCGCCACGCCTGCGGGCTGGAGCGGGAAGCTCGCGCCGTGGAGCAGGCCATCGACGACGTACTGGCCGAGGGCCTGCTGACACCCGACCTCTCCGGTCCCGGCGTCCCCGTGGCTGGTACCGAGGACATCGGGCGGGCGGTCGCCCGGCGAGCGCGGGAGCTGCTGGCGCCCGAACCCCTGGAGGCCACGGGCGACGGCCGGTCCGGCGAGGCCGGTGACGGGGTGGCGGTGGCGTGGATCGCCGACGCGTACGGCTTCCGGCCGGTGGTCCTCGAGGCGGCGGGAAGCGAGATGGCGGTCCCGGCCGATGGGGCAAGGGGCCCGGTCGGCGACCCGATCCCGGTGCGGGAGGAACCGGCCACGGCAACCACCGCGGCTCCGGGGCGGGCCGAGCAGGAAGCGCCATCCGCCCGCCGGGCCACCGGAAACCGGGCACGGGTGCGAAAGGGGGCGTGAGGCCATGACCGATAAGGGCGTCGCAACCCGAACCGAGGACGCCGGTACCGTGACACAGACGACGGGCGGCAACGGGGCAACGAACAGCACGGCCTTCCCGCTCCGCAGCCGCCAGGTGGTGGAGGGCTACCACCGGGCCCCCCACCGGTCCCTGTTCAAGTCTATGGGCTATACCGACGAGGAGCTGCGCCGGCCGCTGATCGGCGTGGTCAACAGCCGCAACGAGATCATCCCGGGCCACGTGCACCTCGACAACATCGCCCGGGCCGTCTGCGACGGCATCCGCATGGCCGGCGGCACGCCCATCCAATTCGGTGTCATCGGTGTCGACGACGGCATCGCCATGGGTCACCGGGGCATGCGGTTCTCCCTGCCCAGCCGCGAACTGATCGCCGACTCGGTGGAGACCGTGACCGAGGCCCACCAGCTGGACGGCCTGGTCCTGATCCCCAACTGCGACAAGATCACGCCCGGCATGCTCATGGCCGCGGCCCGGCTGAACCTGCCCACGGTGGTCATCAGCGGCGGGCCCATGATGGCCGGCAACGTGTTCGGCCGGGCGGTGGACCTGGCCACGGTCTTCGAGGGCGTCGGTGCCTTCCAGGCGGGCCGTATCACCGCCGAGGAGCTCTTCGAGCTGGAGGAGGCCGCCTGCCCCACCTGCGGCTCCTGCTCGGGCATGTTCACCGCCAACTCCATGAACTGCCTGACCGAGGCCATCGGCCTCGGCCTGCCCGGCAACGGGACGATCCCGGCGGTGGAAGCCGCCCGGCTGCGCCTGGCCAAACAGGCGGGCATGCAGGTCATGGAGCTGGTGCGGCGTGGCATCCGGGCCCGCGACATCCTGACGGAGGCGGCCTTCCGCAACGCCCTGGCCGTCGACATGGCCCTGGGCTGCTCCACCAACACGGTGTTGCACCTCCTGGCCATCGCTTACGAGGCCGGGCTGGCGGACGTCATCAACCTGGACCTGATCGACGAGATCAGCCGCTCGACGCCCCAGCTCTGCAAGCTCTCGCCCGCCGGCCCGCACCACATCCAGGACCTGCACCAGGCGGGCGGCATCCAGGCCGTCATGGCCGAGCTCCTGCGGGGCGGCCACATCGACGGCAGTGCCCTCACGGTGACGGGCCACACCGTCGCCGAGAATCTGGCCGCGGCCGAGCGGCGCATCCTGCGGGCGCGGGCGTGGCGCTCCGACGTCATCCGGCCGCTGGAAGAACCCCACAGCCCCGAGGGTGGCCTGGCCGTGCTGCGGGGCAACCTCGCCCCCGACGGCGCCGTGGTCAAGCAAGGCGCGGTGGATCCCGCCATGCTGCGCCACCGCGGGCCGGCCCGCGTCTTCGACGGCGAAGAGGAAGCCACGGCCGCCATCCGCGAAGGCGCCATACGGCCCGGGGACGTGGTGGTGATCCGCTACGAGGGCCCCCGAGGCGGTCCCGGCATGCGGGAGATGCTGGCCGTGACCGCCGCCCTGGCCGGCATGGGCCTGGACCGGGAGGTGGCCCTGATCACCGACGGGCGCTTCTCCGGCGCCGCCGCGGGGCATCCCTCCGGCCAGGTTCCCCCCAAG
>QGUQ01000197.1 GCA_003242195.1 Bacillota bacterium
CCCCCAAACGGGGAGGCGGGGCCGGGGGGGTGTTGGCCGCCGGGCCCCCCCCCGGTACAGAGAGCCGGCCGGCGGGCGGCGAGGGACGGCCCGGCGGACGCCCCACCCATCCCCGGGCGGGGCGGCAACGGCGCCCGCAGGGCCGCCCGAACCGTGCCGGTTCCGGCCGTTAACCGGAAAGGCCGGCATGTCCGTGCCGGCCGCAACGAGGCCGGATGCCCGCCGCACCCGCCCAGGCCCCGGACAGGACCTGAGCGGCAACCTCGGCGGCGCACGGGCATCCGGTGAAGCAAGGTGGTACCGCGGAAGCCCCCGCCCTTGTGGGCGGGGGCTTCTTTCATGGGGGGTGTGAGGCGTGCAGGAGATGCGCATCGCCTTGATCGGCGCCGGAAAGATGGCGGAGAGCCTGATCGCGGGCTGGCTCGCCTCGGGCCGTATCGCACCGGGCCAGATCGCCGTCACCAACCGCCGCAACGACGAACGCCTGAAGGAGCTGGAGACGACCTACGGAGTTCATACCCACCGGGAGAAGAAGGAGGTCCTGGCCGGCGCAACCGTGGTCGTGGTGGCGGTGAAGCCGGCCGACATGGCGGAGGCCCTGCGGCAACTGGCGCCCTGGCTGGCGCCGGAGACGACCGTCGTCTCGGTGGCCGCCGGCGTCCGCCTAGCCGCCATGACCGCCCTCCTGCCACAAACCCGCAGCCTCGTGCGGGCCATGCCCAACACCGCCAGCCGCCTGCGGCAGTCGGTCACCGCCCTGTGCCGGGGTGAGCACTGCCCTGCGGAGGACTTCTACCGCGTGCGGGAGCTGTTCGGCTTGGTCGGCGCCACGGTCGAGGTCGGCGAGGACGATTTCGATGCCGTCACCGCCCTGAGCGGCAGCGGTCCCGCCTACGTGTACCTGCTGGTGGAGGCCATGCTGGAGGCGGCCCGGGACCTGGGGCTGCCGGAGCCGGTGGCGCGGGAACTGACGGTCTGGACCGTGCTGGGAGCGGGTCACATGCTGCGCCACACCGGACTGGCCCCGGCCGAGCTGCGCCGGCAGGTGACCTCGCCCAACGGCACGACGGCGGCCGCCCTCGCCGTCCTGGAGGAGATGAAGGTGCCGACGGCTGTGCGTCGGGCCGTCAATCGCGCCGCGGCACGGGCGGCGGAACTGGCGGCAGCCGTGGCGGCCGTTTGACGGGTCCGGTGCCGGCCTTTCCCGGGCTGCCGGCCGGCGGGCCCGGAAAGGGCCCCCGGCGCCTAGCCAGCCTGGCGGCGGTTCCGGGCTTTGGGATAGGTTGTTGATGTGCAGGTAGCACGGGGGTGCACCGATGGCGCGGCTGAGTGACGCCGAGATCTCCTCCCGGCTGGCGAAGCTGAACGGCTGGCGCCGGGAGGGACCGGCCCTCACCAGGACTTATGAGTTCGGCTCCTTCCGCGACGCGCTGTTCTTCGTGAACACTGTCGCGGGGCTGGCCGAGGCGGCCAACCATCATCCCGACATCGACATCCGCTGGCGGCGCGTGACCCTGACCCTGTCGACCCACAGTGAGGGCGGGCTGACGGAGAAGGACTTCGAACTGGCCGAAGCCATCGAAACCCACACGAGGCGGTGGGTCGGCTAGCGGCCCCATCGCGGCCAGGCGAGGGGGGGCTTCCAGGGCACCGGCCCGGGGGGTGAAGGCTCATGGACCGAGGAGAACGGGAGGGGTGGAGTCCGGCCACCGGCGGCACCCGCGGCGAGGGGCGGCAGGGGGATGACGAGATCCCCTTCCGCCGCCTGCTGGGGATCCGTGTGATATCGGCCGGGGCCGGCCGGGCCACCCTGGTCATGCCCTGGCAACCCGGCCTGGGCAACCGCTTCGCCACCGTCCACGGGGGCGCCCTGGCTACCCTGGCCGACGCCGCCATGAGCAACGCCATCCTCTCCGCGCTGGCGCCGGGCGACCGGATCGGCGGCACCATGGAGCTGTCGATCCGCTTCCTGCGCCCGGCCGAGGGCGACGTGCGGGCCGAGGGACGCGTCCTGTACGCCGGCGGGCGCGTAGCCTTCGCCCAGGCCGACCTCCACGACGCCGCCGGGCGCCTGGTCGCCACCGCGCAGGGTACCTTCGCCCTGCAGCGGCAGGCCCGGATGGAGCCGGGCGGTACGGCCACCACGGAATCGGGCCAGGCGCGCGGCCCGGGCAGCGGGGACAGTACCCGGAACCCGCTGGGGCGGGACGAGGGGATGTCGCCATGAAGGTGAGCGAAACGGGCCTGCCGAGGGAACGCTCTACCGTTGTCACGCTGAAACCCGGCCGGGAGCGACCGCTGCGAGCCGGCCGGCGTTGGGTCTACAAGACCGACGTCTACACCGTCAGCGACAGCGACTACGACCCGGGCGACATCGTC
Organism: Bacillota bacterium; assembly: GCA_003242195.1. GTDB lineage: Bacteria > Bacillota > Sulfobacillia > Thermaerobacterales > Thermaerobacteraceae > ZC4RG37. The sequence continues at coordinate 2,380 of QGUQ01000197.1, forward strand.
CGCGTCGTCGACGCCCGCGGGCGCTTCGTCGCCAAGGGGTACATCAACCCCCGCTCCATGATCTTCGTGCGCGTGTTGACGGAAGAAGCGGACGAGCCCATCGACGAGGAGTTCTTCCGGCGTCGGCTGTGGCGGGCGTGGGACTACCGCCGCCGGGTACTGGGCACCGACGCGGATACGGACAGCTGTCGCGTCGTGTTCGCCGAAGCCGACCTCCTGCCGGCCCTGATCGTGGACAAGTTCGCCGATATCCTCGTGGTTCAGACCCTGGCCCTGGGCATCGACCGCTGGCAGCCGGTCATCGTGCGGCTCCTGGACGAGCTGTTCGCCCCCAGGGGCATCTACGAGCGCAACGACGTGCCCGTGCGGGAGCTGGAGGGCCTGGAGCAGCGCACCGGCTACCTCAAGGGCCCCTTCGACCCGCGGGTGGAGATCCGCGAGAATGGCCTGCCCTTCTTGGTGGACGTGGCCCGCGGCCACAAGACGGGCCACTTCCTCGACCAGCGGGAGAACCGGGCGGCCATCCGGCCGTACGTGCGGGGGGCACGGGTGCTGGACGCCTTCTGCCACACGGGCGGTTTCACTTGCCACGCCCTGGCTTACGGCGCCCGGGAGGTGGTGGCGGTGGACATCAACCCCGACGCCTTGGCCCTGGCACGGGAGAACGTGGAGCGACTGCGCCGCGCCCTGGCGGATTCATCCGCCGTGGCCGCAGCCGGCCAGGCGACGGGCGGCCAGGCGGCGCCCGGTGAGGGGGCGCCTGGTGGGATGGCAGCCCCTCCGCCGCCGTCCGCTGCCATGAGGGGCGACGGCCGCGTCAGCTTCCACGAGGCCAACGCCTTCGACTTCCTCCGCGCCCAGGCCGATGCGGGCGAGGAGTACGATGTGGTGATCCTGGATCCGCCCGCCTTCGCCAAGAACAAGCAGGCCCTGGAAGGCGCCTACCGCGGGTACAAGGAGATCAACCTGCGGGCCATGAAGATGCTGCCGCCGGGCGGTATCCTGATCACCTGCTCCTGCTCCTACCACATGAAGCCGGAGCTCTTCGAGCAGATGCTGGCCGACGCCGCCTGGGATACCGGGCGCCGCCTGCGCCTCATCGAGCGCCGTGGCGCCAGCCGGGACCATCCCGCCTTGTTCGGGGCCGACGAGAGCCAGTACCTGAAGTGTTACATCCTCGAAGTCCTGTGACGCAGCACCGGTCGGGTACCCGCTTGAGCCTGCCGGAGCCGCGTCGCCACGGCCTGCCGTGACGCGTTGTCCCGGCCAGTGACGCGTTGTCCGGGCGAGGCCGCCCCGCCGGTTCCTTACGGGCCCGGCCCCGAGCCGCGGCCGAGCAGGTGACGGAGGGCCTTCTCCAGGTCCGGGTAGCGGAAGCGGAAGCCGGCCGCCAGGGCCCGTTCGGGCACCGCTCGCTGCCCGCTGAGCAGCAGGGCGTCCGCCATCTCCCCCAGGACCAGGCGCAGGGCCGGGGCAGGGGCGGGGAGCCACGCCGGGCGGCCCAGCACCCGGCCCAGGACCCGGGCGAACTCCCGGTTGGTCACCGGTTCGGGCGCCGTCCCGTTGTAAGGGCCGGCGGCATCGTCGGAGCCCAGCAGGAAGGTGATCAGGTCCACCAGGTCGTCCAGGTGGATCCAGGGCACCCACTGGCGGCCGGAACCCAGCGGCCCCCCGGCGAAGAACCGGAAGGGCAACACCAGCCGCGGCAGCGCGCCGCCCTCCCGGGCCAACACCACACCCGTGCGCAGGAGGGCCACTCTCACCCCAGCGGCCTCCGCCCGCCGTGCCTCCTCTTCCCAGGCCACAGAGACCCGGCTGAGGAAGTCCGTACCCGGGCGGCCGGTTTCCGTCACCACCTCGTCGCCGCGCGGACCGTAGTACCCTACCGCCGAACCGCTGAGCAGCAACCGCGGCGGGCGCTGGGCGGCCTCCATCGCCTGGACCAGAGCGCGGGTGGCTCGCAGGCGGCTCTGCAGGATGCGTTCCTTCTGGGC
>QGUQ01000198.1 GCA_003242195.1 Bacillota bacterium
TAGCCGTGGTGGTCGATGCCGTAGTAGGCGACGCCGATGCGCTCGTAGTAGCACCAGCCGTCCGCGCCCTGCGTGCCGCTGGCGCCGGACTGGATCACGTGCTCGGGCGTGATGACGTAGTTCGACGCCTCGGTGCCGTGGGCGATGGACGACGCGGCCTTGGCGATATGGAAGCTCTCGCGGATGTAGGGGTGCGGCGCCACCGCCAGCAGGGTCAGGTCCTTCAGGTTCAGATCGACTCGCAGCGCCTCGATGTAGCGGCCCCGCAGCAGCTCGTCCCGCAGCATGAAGTAGCCCTGGTCCACGCTCAGCCCGCTGGGGCTCATGTTCATCACCGAACGCGGGTCCAGCGGCGTGCCGCGGTCCTTCTCGTAGGCGCCGGCGATCACGTTGATGACGTGCGGCCCAGTCGCCCAAACCACGGACGGGGACGGGTGCTCCTGCGCCCAGTTGGACGGCCCCATGAGGATCTTCATGTTGGTTTCGCTGTAGAGGGTCCGGTTCAGCGCCGCCAGCCTCGAGCCCGTGTTCAGGAAGGCGTTGCGCGCGAAGATGCCGCCGTAGTGCCCGTTGTGGGTCTCCCACTCGATGTCCTGGCCGCCAGACTGCGGGGCCACCGGGAAGCCCGACAGCCGCACGCACAGGGTCATGGCCTGGGCGACGGCGTACATGTACGGCTCTTCGGCGTCGGGCAGCACGCCGGTCGGCCAGTCGTAGCGGCCGTGGGTCCACGGGTTGGCGCCATAGAGAGCGGCCCGCGTCAGCCGGCCGTCTACGCTGCAGTCGGCGTAGAACGAAGCGTTCAGCGTCAGGTTGTCGCGGGTCGGGTCCCACTCGATGTAGTAGCCCGAGGTCGTCCCGAAGCGGATGGGCCGGAAGGTCACGCTCGTGATCTCGCGCCGACCGTTGGAGTTGCTGATATAGGACACCGAGCTGACGTGGTAGCCGTAGAACACGGTCACGCCGACGTTCTGCAGCAGGACTCGCAGGCGGTCGGCCAGGTAGTCGGGCGCATAGAACCGCTGCGTGTACTGCAGCATCCCGAACTTGTACGTGCCTTCGATCAGCTTGCCTTTGGTCGTGTCGTCCCAGGTGGTCTGGCCGCCGACGGTCGAAATACCGCCCAGGCGGTCCGGGCTGGAGAAGCCGCACTGGGACTGCTGCTGCGGCGTCAGCGACGGGTAGTCCACCACGAGCGCCACCGACATGGACGGACGTACCTTCTTCGCCGAGAACGCAGCGCACACGGCCCACGGGTCGCCGCCGTACACCACGAAGTCGTAGGAGTAGGTCGGCATTGAGCACCCTCCTTAACGTCAAAGCGGCCGCGCTTTCGCGGCCGCTTTATTGAGTCGCCCGAGCAGGGCGTCTTTCAGTTCCTCCAGGGTCTTCGCCCTGGCGATGGCCTCCGCCAGCTGCTGGTCCGGGTCCGGCGGCGGAGGCGGGGGCGTCGGGTCGTGGGCTTCGACCACGGCCTTGATGGCCTCGATGTCCTCCGGCGCAAGGTCGTCGGGCACGATGGCCTCGATATTCTCGCCGTCGCCGCCAAGGAGTAGCGCCGACTCCAGCTCCCCCGAGGGCCCCGGCCGGGGCCGGAGAGCCGGCACCCGCTCCAGCAGCTCGTCGTGCAGCTTGGTCAGGTGATGGCGCTTGCGGAAGACCAGCACCACCGCCTGCCTCCCCCCTCAGAAGATCCGGGCGATGGTCAGCTCGGGTGAGACCTCGTCCTCCTTGATGATGGACAGCGTGCCGTCGTTGCTGTTGTGGACCACGATCACCCGGATGGTGTCGCCCGCGTTGAAAAGGTGGGGCGTCGTCACCTCCTGGTAGGTGTCCTGCACCGCGGCTGCGGGCAGCTGTTCCTTGACAATGTTGATGGAGCCGTTCTTCTGGATGGTGATGCCCCGATAGCCGCTGCCGCTGGACTGCCAGCGAACGTTGACCGAAACGATATACAGGCCGCTTTCGGGGATAGTCACGATGGTCCGGTCGGGCTGGTTCGGGTCCCAAAAGTTCGCGGTCGTATAGCCGCTGCGCCGCGCCTGCCAGGAGATGGCCGTGGGCGTGCTTTGGGGGACCGCAAAGTTGCTGGTACGCGTGAGGCGCACGCGCGGCAGCTGCTCGGCCCGCCGGTAGCCGGGCAGCTCGCGGATGGCCCGCCACAGGGCGCTTTCCGGGTCATAGACCGCTGGGCGGTCCAGCGGGACGATCTGCACGCCGTCGCAGAGGATCATCGAATCCGGTACGCAATACAGCCGGATCTCCAGGTAGGCCGTGTTCGCTGGCAGGTCCCGCACGGTCACATACCCGCGCTTCCAGACCCATTTCTCGCTGGCCTTGATGGGCACCGTGAAGAAGCCAACGGTCTGGAAGGACGACCCGCTGGCGTTCACGGCCCGCAGCTCGCCGTAAGCCGTGGTGTCGACCGTCGTGGCGCTGAAGGCGGCGAACCAGGCCGAGAAGGTGTAAGGCCCGGCCAGCCCCACCGTCTGGTCCAGGGGCACCCGCTGGCGCCACATGGTCCGGTCCCAGTAGCGGAGGACGGCCGCCTGGAAGTCGAACCGCGCCAGCTGGCCCGCCCCGGCGCCGTAGGTGGACAGGACCCGCGGGGCCTCAGCGCCCGAGAACCACCACCAGAACTGGTCCCCCATCAGCGACGTGTCCACCTGGTAGGTGTGGTGGCTGTCGGGGGTCCCCAAGCGGGGGATGGTCTCGAAAGAGTGGTCCCGCACCAGGTTCGTCGCATGGGCGATGGACGAGGGCACCTGCGTGATGGCGTCGTGCAGCAGGAAATGCCCCTCGGTCACGGACACGCCCTCGTTGTCCAGGCGGGCCCGCTCCTGCCCGCTGGCATCCCGCACGATCAGCAGGCCGTTGCCGTTGCCCGGCCCTCCCAGCTCCGCCGTTCCGCCGCGCAGGCGGTCGAAGAGCATGGTGCCGGCGGCGATCAGGTCGGCGACGAACCCGTCGCCCGTGCCGAACGTGCGCCACTCCCAGTTGCCGTTGGAGTCCCGCGAGTTGGCGATGGCGAACGCGCCAGCGGCCAGGCGTAGGGCCCTCGTCGCCTGGGCGGGATCCGGGTGGTCGTAGACGGTGATGCCGTCCTCGTCAATCGTCACGTGGCTGGCCGTGGACTCGATGGCGTTCCTTGCCGCGTCGATGGCACCCTGCAGGGCGCTCGTGGGCAGAGGCACGCTGCCGGACGCCACGGCCTGGATGGCCTGCTGCTTGGCGGCTTCGGCCTTGGCTTGCGCCCCGGACGGGGTTTCCTTGCTGTCCCACATGCCCTGGCGCTGGTTCAGCCGCCGTTGCAGGTCGGCCACGGCCTGCGGAAGCGACGTGATGACCGGCTGGTAATGGCCCAGCGTCACCTTGTCGCGGGACGGGTCCACGTAGCTGCGCTGGATCTCGACGACCCGGGCCTCCAGGATGAGCGGCGGATCCACGGTGTAGTCATGGACCGTGATGGTGTCCCCCAGGCGGACGGCCTCGTGCTCGAGGCCAGCGACCCGCTCCAGCACCGCCACGTCGATCTCGTAGGTGTACCGGCTGTTAATGCGGGCCTGCAGCGCATCCCAGGTCTTCTGCAAGAGGCGCTGCGGGTCGGCCTCGTCGGGGTCGTCGTAGAGCCCGAAGATATGCCTCCCCCCGGGCAGGCCCCACCGCTGCAGGGCGTCGAGGTCCCCCACCCAGTCTTGCCCCGCCGGCTTGTCGGCGGGGTCGCCCTTGGCTCGGGACCAGGTCACGTCGGCGAAGGTCAGGCGGTTGCCGTTCTCGTCGGTCTGCCCGACCCCGATCATGGCCGTGACCAGCTCGGTCGTATCTTCGATGCGCTTCAGCCCCTCGATGTCCTTGGCGTACTCGAACCGCTTGCCAGTGCGCCGGCCCCGCCGCTGCAAGAGGTCCACGTAGCGGGCCACGATGCGGCCATCCCGCCACTCGACGCGCCAGCGCAGCTCGCCCCCGAACTCGGAGGCGATCTGCAGCAGGACCTCGGTCACCGTCTTGTAGCCGTCGATGGTGATGGTCCGGCTGCCGAGCCATTCGACCTGGCCGGGCGCCCAGCGGGTGCCGGTCAGGGCGTTGGCCAGGGCCTGCGCGGCCGTCACGCCCGTCCAGGTCGCCGGCCGGACGTACTCTCCGTTTAGCTCCAGGGCCGCATTCTCGGCAGTAACCCGGCGCACGCGCTCACCCTGACTGCTGAGTCCGGTCTCCACGGTCTTGATGCGAAACTGCTGCAGGTTGCCGTCGAGGTCCCGGATGATGACGTAGCCCTCGGGGGCGATGGTCGCGGCGTCGGGGTGGTCGGCCGGCACGGCGAACTCGTAGGAGATCGCTGCCCCCTCCAGCCGCTCTGTGTGCAGG
>QGUQ01000199.1 GCA_003242195.1 Bacillota bacterium
AAAGCGGCCGGTGATGCGCACGGAGGGCCGGCCCAGCCCGTACCCCCCCGGGTCGGCGGCCGTCTCCGCGATCCCCCGTTCTGCCACCAGCCGCCGCAGGTTCTCGACGAGGGTCGAGGCGTACTCGCTGGCGACTGGAACGGGCCGGGGCCGGTGGACCCACCACCGGTCCGAAGACAGGAGCCCGCCGATCCGCTCGGCCGCCTCCGGGCCCTGGCCGCCGAAGGGCATGTCGGGGGAGGCCACCAGCTCCGGGGGCGGGCCCGGGCGCAGGACGATCTCCTCCCCCTCGCGCTCGATCACGATCTCCCGCACCTGGTGCTCGCCCGCATCCCAGATCACCAGCTCGGGATCGGTTTCCCCGGCCTGGTCCCCGGCGGGCCGCGTCGCCCAGGCGTACACGGCCAGGCCGGCGGCGAGCACGAGCACCAGGAGGGTGATGACGGCCTGCCGCCTCACAGGTGCCGCCTCCTCCACCAGATCCCCACGCCGGCCAGGGCGGTCAGCACGGGCAACCCCAGCACGAGGCCGTAGAATACCGCGGCGACGGCGCCGGGCGTCAGCAGGATGGGCTCGGTGTTCTGCACCTTGGGCCGGATGGTCAGGCGGTCGGCGTCACCTAACAGCCAGTTGACGGCGTTGACCACGAAGTCGGCATTGCCCGGGATGCGCTGGAGGTAGTCGTTGCCAACGAAGGCGGCGCTACCCACGATGACCGCCGCGGGCCGGGTGCCGCCGGCCCCGTTGCCGTCCCCCTCATCGCTGGTACCGTCACCGTTCCCCTGGGTGCCCGCGTCCTCACCGGCGCCCTGGCTCCCGTCCTCCTCGCCGCCCGCGGCGCCCCCGCTGCCCGTCACGGCCACGGCCAGCGTGAGGGGACCGGGAAGATCGTCATCGCCCCGGGAGACCCGCTCCGTGCCCAGATCGGTCTCGCCCCAGGCCTCATCGCTGGTGCGCAAGAGCGCGGTGGCGGAGAATTGTTGCTCGTCACGGATCTTGAGGCTTCGCGAGCCGGGCAGGACCAGCTCCAGCTGCCGTTCCGCCAGGGGATTGACGATCTCGTGGGCTTCCAGCACGGGCACCGGCGACAGCGGGTCCTGCCCGAGGAAGGCCCGCTGGGGGTCCACGACCACGTCATGCTGGGCCTCCACGCCCAGGAAAGCGAGGAGTTGCTCCAACTGGGGCAGTTCCTGGCCGGGAGGCTGCGGGCCGTACAGGATCAGCAGGCGACCGCCCTTGCGGGCGTACTCCTCCAGTAACTGCCGCTCCCGCTCCACCAGGTCGCGGGTCGGGCCGGCGATGGCGATCACGGCCGCGTCCTCCGGCACCTTACCGGACTGGATCAGGTTCAGGGTCTCCACCTTCAGGGCCTCGCCCTCGAGCAGGTCCTGCAGGACGTTGAGCTCGCGGCCGGGCGTGCCCTCGCCGTGCCCGGTCAGGAAGTAGACCTTCTTCCCGCCGCGGCCCGTCAGTTCCAGGAGGGCCCGGGTGATGGCCTGCTCGCCGCGGAGCTCCACGCCGCCCTCGGGTGCGTAGCCGAATAGGCTCAGGGGATCGATCTTGCGGAAGTCGTCATCCACCCGGACGACGATGCTGTTGACCATGTCCACCTCGTAACGCCGGGCCAGGGCCGGCTGCCGTTCGGGGTCGACCAGTTCCACCTGCACCCGGGGCGACGCCAGCTCGTACTCGTTCAGGAGTTTGCTCAGCGACTGTCCTTCCGGCGTGTTCTCCTGGATGAACCCGTAGATCGTGACGTCCCTGTCCAGGCCGGCCAGGACCTGGCGCGTGGAATCGGAGAGGGTGTACAGCTTGTTAGCGGTGGCGTCATACCGCCACGAGAACCGGCCCGCGAAGACGTTGGCCAGAACCAGCAGGGCCAGCACCGCCACGGTGAGCACGACCGTGTTGGTGCCACGCCACAGCACGCGGCGGCGATGGACATCCTGCATCCACGGCCCCCCTTTCCCAGCGCTCCCACCCGGCCCCGCGCCCGGCGGCTACCGTCGCGCGGCCCCCGCCCTTGCCCACGCGGAGGCTCCCCGAGGTGACTGGGCGTCCACGGTGACGGGGCCCCTCACGCGGCCCATGTGCGCCGCTCCACGTTGCGCACGGCCAGGAACAGGAAAGCGAAGATCAACGTCAGGAAGTAGACCAGGCGCCGGGTGTCCAACACGCCGTTGACGAAGTCGCTCAGGTTCTGCCAGACGGAGGCGGCCCGCAGGATGTCTCCGGCGGTGCCGCCCACGGAACCCGCCGCCCAGTCCAACATGTACAGGCCCAGCAGGATGCCGAAACCGGCCACGGCAGCGATCACCTGGCTGTCGCTGAGGGAAGAGGCGAAGAGACCCACCGCGGCGAAGGCGGCCGCCACCAGCCAGACGCCCAGGTAGCCGACCAGCAGCGCCGGCCACTCCACGCGCCCGTAGATCTCCGTCACCACCGCGTAGACGCCGGTGACCAGCAGCAGCACGGTCAGCAGGGTGAGCACCGCCAGAAACTTGGCGAGGAGCGCCTGGGTGATGGTCACGGGCGCGGTCAGCAAGAGTTCCGCCGTACCCCGCTGCTGTTCCTCCGCCCACAGGCGCATGGTCAACACCGGCACGACGAAGAGCAACAGCACCACGATGTGGTCCAGCAAGAAGCGCAGGTCCGGCGCCTGGACACTCACCACGATGGCCAGGTAATACCATCCCGTCAGGGCCAGGAAGACCGCAGCCACCACCCACCAGAGGGGGGAGAGGAGGAAAGACGCCACATCCTTGCGCCACAGCGCCCACAACCCGTGCCACCTCACCGCCCGTCACCTCCCCCACGGCGGGACCGCTCGCCGGCCCCGGCGGGCTGAGCGGGCGCCTTCTCTTCCGTCACCAGCTGGACGAAGACGTCTTCCAGGGTCATCTCCGCCGCCCGCAACTCCAGGAGGGGCCAGCCCTTCCCCGCCAGGGCGAAGAAGACTTCCTCCCGGACATCCCGGCCATCGGTGGCAACCTCCAGGCGTGCGATCCCGTGCCCCGCGTCTCCGCGCTCCGCATCCGTGCCCGCGCCAGCGGCCGTCGCCTCTCCGGCCCCGGCGGCTTCCCGACGCCCCGGTCCGGTCGCAGCCGGCGCGGGCTCCTGGACCTCCAGGACGCGCACCGACTGGACGCCCTCGATGGCCCGTAACCGCTCCGCCACCTGCCGGACCGGCCCGCGTACGGTCATGCGCAGGAGCGAGCCGCCCCGCAGCGCCCGGGTCAGGCCCTCCGGCGTGTCCTGGGCCACCAGCCGGCCGCGATTCATGATCAGCACCCGCTGGCACGTCTGCTGGACCTCGGGCAGGATGTGGGAGCTGAGGATCACCGTGTGCTCCCCCGCTAGGGAGCGGATGAGCTCCCGCACTTCGACGATCTGCGTCGGGTCCAGGCCGACGGTGGGCTCGTCCAGGATCAGGACGTCAGGATCGCCGATCAGTGCCTGGGCCAGCCCGACCCGCTGCCGGTAACCCCGCGAGAGGTTGCCGATCAAGCGCTTCCATACATGACCGACGCCCGTGCGCTCCGCCGCCGCCTGCGCCGCGGCCCGGCGGCGCTGCCGCGGAACCCCCTTGAGGGCGGCTACAAACAATAGGTAGGACTCCACCGTCATCTCGGGATAGACGGGCGGGTTCTCGGGTAGATAACCAACCCGCCGCTTGACCTCAAGGGGGTGCTCCCACGTGTCGTAACCGGCGACGCGGATGGTCCCCGCGCTCGGGGGCATGTAGCCGGTGATCAGCCGCATGGTGGTGGTCTTGCCGGCGCCGTTCGGCCCGAGGAGGCCGACGATCTCCCCGCGGCCGACGGTGAAGGTCAGGTCTTCCACCGCCCTGTGCCCACCGAATCGCTTGCTGACGTGGGACAGCTCGACCATGACGGCCCTCCTCCGGCTGGATTCCGGCCCCTCCGGCCTGGCGTCCGGACGCCATGTTCCGGGAAGGATGGTCCGCGACACGCAATTAGTATAGCACGCCCACACGGGCCTCCTGGAAAGGGGGACGGAGTGGGAGGAAGGCAGCGCGGGATAACGCACGCGCATCGGCCGCCAGGCACGGGGACGGGCGCAGGCCATCCCCGTCTTGGCGGTTTCCGTCCGCCGCCCTGGCGGCGGCGCGGCACGGCCGGCCGCTATGCCCCGGGCGACCCCGGCCCGGCCAGCACCGGAGGGGCCTCCCGGACCGCCGGGGCGGGATCCGGCGCCGGGTCGGCAGACAGCAGCTCGCCTAGGGGCAGGATGGAGAAGCCGCGCCGTTGCAGGCCGCGGATCATGGCCGGCAAGGCCTCGACGGTCGGGGCGGTGGGGTGCATCAAGATCAGGTCGCCGGGGCGA
>QGUQ01000200.1 GCA_003242195.1 Bacillota bacterium
GGGTGCCCCCCGCCGATCCCGGGGGCGGTGGTCTTGGGGGAGATGGGCCGCCCGGGGAGGTGCCGCTCGACGCGGAGGTCGCCGACCGCATCCGCGAGGCCCGGCGCCTCGGCTTCCGCCGCGTCGTGCTGCCACGGGCGGCCCTGCGCGGGCTGGAGGGAGACCCCGTGGCCGCGGGCGTGGAGCTGGTGCCGGTGGCTCGGGTGGAGGATGCCATCGAGGTCACCCTCCGCTGAGGGGATCCGGGAGCCGCGCCACCCCTGGGCCGGTGTCCCCGACCGCCGGGTCTCCGCCTCCGCGGCCTGCACCTTTGCCCCGCCGCCGCACTAGTCTGATCCAGATCGAGTACACCCGGCAGGAGTGCCGGGACCCCGCGGCGCCCGCCCCGGCTGGCGCCGCCGGGGAGAGCGGAGGTGGGCGCGTTGCAAGGACACGCCGAGTCCGGGCGGGCCGCAGCCGGCAGGTCCCCCGGGCTGCTACGGGGCGGGCTCTCGTCGGAGGAACTGGAGGGGTGGGCCGAGCGGCTAGAGCCCTCTCCTCCCGTCGAGATCCTCGCCTGGGCCCTGGAGCGCTTCGCCGGCTCCTTGGCCCTGGCCTGCAGCTTCCAGGCCGAGGACGTGGTCCTGGTCGACATGGTGCACCGGCTGGGCGGGCTGGACCAGGTGACGGTGTTCTATCTGGATACCGGCCTGCATTTCCCGGAAACCCGCACCACCTGCCAGCGCGTGACGGAGCGCTATGGCATCGAGCCGGTGGCGGTCCGGCCCGCGCTGACGCTGGAGGAACAGGCCGCCCGCTTTGGCGACCGGCTCTGGGTGCGCGATCCCGATCTCTGCTGCCGCTTGCGCAAGGTGGAGCCGCTGTGGCGGTACTTGCAGGGCTTCGAGGCTTGGATTACCGGCATCCGAAGGGAGCAGACGCCGGCCCGCGCGGGAGCCCGGGTGGTGGAGGCGGACCGACGCTTCGGTCTCGTCAAGATCAACCCGCTGGTCCGGTGGACGCGGGAAGAGGTGTGGGCCTACGTGCACCGGCACGGCGTTCCCTACCATCCCCTCCACGACCGGGGTTACCCCAGCATCGGCTGCGCCCCCTGCACACGACCCGTGGGGACGGGGGAAGACCCGCGCGCCGGCCGCTGGAGTCACTTTCGGAAGACCGAATGCGGCCTCCACGCATAAGGAAGCGGGCGGACGCGGCGACACGGCGACCAGGTGCCACCATCGGGGAAGGGCGTACCAGGAAAGGAGGCCGGGCCGAAACCAGCCCGGCCTCCTTCCTCCTTGCGGCGATGCAAGGAGGCATGGACTCCTCCTTCAGCAGTCAGGAGATGTGGTACATCCCCAGCGTGGTCAGCTTGCGGTTCTCTTTGATCAGGATGTCGAAGGTGTTGAGGTCGAAGAGGTTGCAGAGGGCCACTAAATAAAAAAGCTGCTTCCCGAGCTCTTCTTCCAGAACCTCGCGGCAGCTTTCACAGAGCTTCCCTTCGATGTGATCATCCATGTAGGACTTCAGATCGCGCAGTGTGCTATGGGCGGGAATCTGCGGCCTACGGGCGTTAACGGAAATGCAGCCACAGGTCGTCACGGCCTTGGCGACGGCGCGGTGTACGCGGGCGTTGGCTTCCTGGAACTTCGAAAGGACGTCCAACACGCTGCGGTGGCGTACCAGGCACTCACCCACGGCGTGTTGAAACTCATCCACCAGCAAGTCCTTCAACCGCGGTCACCCCTCTTGGTCGGGCGTCCCCGTGACCTGGCGCTATTATAGTGGCGTGCGAAAATCGGTGTCAACGACGCCGTCGGCGGCGGGAGGCGCAGGCGTGATGGTCTTTCCAGGCGCCGAGAGCGCCCCTGGCGGCGATGGGGGTACAGATTCCGCGCCGAGACGTTGACATCGGAAATCTGTGGGTGATAAAATCTAAAAATTTTTGCGATCCCTGGGCAAATGGTGTAGACTCGAAAGAAAGCGGCGCGGGAGCGAGGTGGCACCCTTGTTCAAGGTCGGCGACCGCGTGGTCTACCCGCTACACGGGGCAGGTATCATCGAGGCCATCGAGGAGAGGGAGATCCTGGGCCAGCGCCACCGCTACTACATCATGCGCATGCCCGTCGGGGAAATGCGGGTGATGATCCCGACGACGGCCGCCCGGGAGTGTGGCCTGCGCGCCGTCATCCCCGCCGGGCAGGTACAGGAGGTCCTGGACGTGCTGCGGGCAGGCGCCACTCCCATGGCCGGCAATTGGAACCACCGTTACCGGGAAAACGCCGACAAGCTCAAGAGCGGAGACATCTTCGAGGTGGCGGAGGTGGTCCGCAACCTCAGCTCTCGGGAGCGGGAGAAGGGCCTGTCCACGGGGGAGCGCCGCATGTTGGACACGGCCCGGCAGATCCTGATCAGCGAGCTGGCGCTGGCGGCCGGCCTGTCCGAGGGGGAGGCCACGAGCCTGGTGGACCGGCAGCTGGACGCATCCAGCGCGGACAACGACCGGGGAGCGGCGGAAGCATGACGGCAGGTGCCGGTGGGCGCGGTGGGACGCGGACCCCGCGATTGAAGGGCCGCGCCGGGCTTCCGTATAATTGAAGCGCCCCCGACGGCAGCGAGGGACGGGAGGAGGCGAAAAGTGTGCGCTTGCGGTCCATACGCCTCGGGTTCGCCGCCCTCGGCGCGCTGGGCGGGTTTGGTCTGGCGTATTATGGCATGTTGCAGGAGGAGCCGCTGCACTTTCTAGCCGGCTTGCCCCGCCAGTGGACGTACGGACTCATCGTTCTTTTTTTGTTACTGGGCGGGATTGCCGGTTATGCGGCGGCCCTGCGAATCTGGCAGCAGGTCGTCCAGCTCACCCAGTGGATCGAGACGCGCCTGCTGCGCACGCCCATCCAGGATACCCTGGCCGGGGTGTTGGGGCTCATCGCGGGCCTGGTCATCGCCAACCTGCTGAGCGGTCCCCTGAAGCTGGTGCCCGTCGTCGGTCCCCTGCTGCCCCCGGTTTTCGCCGTGCTCCTGGCCTACCTGGGTGCGGTGGTGGCCATCAAGCGGCGCGACGACATCGTCCACCTGCTGGCTTCGTTGCCACGCCCGGGCCGCGAGCGGGACCGGGAACGAGCACGGACCGAGGCGGTGTCCGGCTCGTACAAGGTACTGGACACCAGCGCCATCATCGACGGCCGTATTGCCGACGTGGCCGAGACCGGCTTTCTGGAGGGGACCCTGGTGGTGCCCGGCTTCGTGTTGGAGGAACTGCGCCGCATCGCCGATTCTTCCGACACCCTTCGCCGCAACCGCGGGCGGCGGGGGCTGGAGGTGCTCCGGCGCATCCAGCAGGAATCGCCGGTGCCCGTGAAGATCGTCGAGGAAGAGGTCGAGGGAGAGGACGTCGACAGCAAGCTGCTCCGCCTGGCCCGCAAGATGGGGGGCAAGGTGATCACCAACGACTACAACCTCAACCAGATCGCCGGCCTCCAGGGCGTTCCGGTGCTCAACGTCAACGAGCTGGCCAATGCGGTGAAGCCGGTGGTTCTCCCCGGCGAGGCCTTGCAGGTGCAGATCATCCGGGAAGGCAAGGAGGCCGGCCAGGGCGTCGGTTTCTTGGATGACGGGACGATGATCGTGGTCGAGGGTGGCAAGCGCTTCATCGGGCAGCGCATCGACGTCGAGGTCTCCACCGTTCTCCAGACGGCAGCTGGCCGCATGATCTTCGCCCGGCCCAAGATGGTCGGGCGGGCGGCCCAGTGACGGCTCCCCAGGCCCCCCTGCCGCCCGACGAGGTGGCGGCCGTGATCCCCGCGGCGGGCCGCTCCGGCCGGATGGGGGGCGGCTGCAACAAGGTGTTCCGCGACCTGGCCGGCCAGGCGGTGTTGTCGCGGTCGGTACGGGCCCTGGCCGCTGCCGGTGTGATCCGCTTCGTCATCGCCCTCCGGGACGAGGACCGGCCCCTGTTCGAACGCCTCGTGCGGCCCGCCCTCCCGCCGGAGTTGATCGTGGATACGGTGTCTGGAGGCGAGGAGCGGGAGGACTCCGTGTACGCCGGGCTGCAGTATCTGGCCCAAAGCCCCTCGCCGCCGCGCTGGGTGCTGGTGCACGATGCCGCCCGCCCGCTGGTTCCGCCCCACCTGGTGGTACGCGTCCTCGAGGCCGCCCGCCGGTACGGTGCGGCGGTGCCGGGGTTGCCCGTGACCGACACCGGGAAGCGGGGCACGCCGCTTGCCGCCGGCGCCCCCCGTAGGGCTGGCGAGGGAGCGGAACGGGGGGGGGGCACCGTGCCCCGGCAAGACCCGGAGGGGGGGCAG
>QGUQ01000002.1 GCA_003242195.1 Bacillota bacterium
CACGGGCATCGGCCTCGCCATGGTGGCGGCCGTCAAGGGATACCGGCTGATCCTTGTCATGCCCGAGACCATGTCGCTGGAGCGGCGGGCGCTGTTCCGCGCCTACGGAGCGGAGCTGGTCCTGACCCCCGGGGCCGAGGGCATGCGAGGAGCCATTCGCAAGGCGGAGGAACTGGTCGCCGAACACCCCACGTATTTCATGCCCATGCAGTTCGACAACCCGGCCAACCCGGAGATCCATCGCCGTACCACCGCAAGGGAGATCCTGGAGCAAATGGGCGGGCGGCTGGACGCCTTCGTTGCCGGGGTGGGCACCGGCGGGACGCTGACGGGTGTGGGCGAGGTGCTCAAGCGCGAGTTGCCGGGCTGCCAGGTGGTGGCGGTGGAACCCGCCTCCTCGGCGGTGCTGTCGGGCGGCGAGCCCGGGCCCCATCGCATTCAGGGCATCGGCGCCGGATTCGTACCGCGGGTCCTCAACCGGCAGATCATCGACCGCGTCATTCCGGTTTCCGATGAGGACGCCTTCCGCTTCATGCGGCGGCTGGCGCGGGAGGAAGGTCTGTTGGTTGGGATCTCCTCGGGAGCCGTGGCCTGGGCGGCGCGCCAGGTGGCCCGGGAACTGGGTCCCGGCCGGCGGGTGCTGGCGGTGCTGGCCGATACGGGCGAGCGGTACCTGTCGATGATAGAGGACCTGGCCGCCTTCATCGGCGAGGAGCCCTGAGGAACACCCGTGCCCACCGGGCCATGCTAAAATAACCGTCGGATTCATCCGTCGATGCATCGGCAGATTTCGTTCGGCCACATCCGCAGCGCCGATTGCCGGGAGGATGGAACATGGCCGGGCATTCCAAATGGGCGAACCGGAAGCATCGCAAGGCCCGCCAGGATGCGAAGAAGGGCAAGATCTTCTCCAAGCTCTCGCGGGAGATCATCACGGCGGTCCGGCAGGGGGGCGGCGACCCCGATGCCAACCCGCGCCTGCGCCTGGCGCTCGAGCGGGCCAGGCAGTACAGCATGCCCGCGGAGAACATCGAGCGGGCCATCAAGCGCGGCCTGGGCGAGCTGGAGACGGGCGAGGAATACGAGGAGCTCATCTACGAGGGTTACGGGCCGGGCGGCGTCGCCCTCATGCTGGAGATCCTCACCGACAACCGCAACCGCAGCGCCGGGGAGATCCGCCACATCTTCGCCAAGCACGGCGGCAACCTGGGCGAGAGCGGTTGCGTGGCGTGGATGTTCGACCGCAAGGGCGTGATCACCGTCGCCGGCGACTCGCTGCCCTCGGAGGACGACCTCCTGCTGATCGCCGTCGAGGCGGGCGCCGAAGACATGAAACGGGAGGACGACGCCTACATCATCTACACCAACCCTGACGACCTGCACGACGTCCGCGAGGCGCTGGAGAAGGCGGGCGTGCCCGTGCAGAACGCTGAGCTGCGCATGATCCCCAAGACGGAGGTCCGCGTCGAGGGCAAGGAGGCCGAGCAGCTCCTGCGCCTGCTGGACGCCCTGGAGGAGCACGACGACGTGCAGGAGATCTACGGGAATTTCGAACTGCCCGACGAACTCCTGGTCGAGTCCTGAGGGGGACCGGCCCTGAACCGGGGCTGCGCGGGCCGGTTCTCGCCGGGTGCAAGGATCCAATCACGCGCGGGATCGGCCGCGCTTTTTTGCTTTCGCGACCGCGGATGAGCGGAGGGCCGGCGGGGCATCCTGTGCCGGGAATCCTTTCGCGGCGCGGGAGGCAGGGGCGTGGGCGACCGGCGCAAGCGCAGGCTGGCGATGGCGGCCCTACTGGTGGCGGCCCTGGCGGCCGGCGCGGGTGGCGTATTCCTGTGGCGCCATGACGCCGGCTCCGGCGTCCCGGCGCCCGCCGGGACGCGCCGGCCACCCCTGACGGCGAGGGTGGCGCCGGAGATGCGCCTGGTGGAGCGGGTCCACTACCGCCAGTGCCGCATGGCCCTGGAGACGGAGCGGCCGCCGGGGCCCGGCGAGGCCGGGCGGACGGTGGCCGACTTGTTGCGTCGCCGGGCGTCGTGGCATCTGATCGGGTACTCAGGCGACCGGCTGGTCCTGGGGCGCGACGTGGACGGTCCCTGCCCCCCGCAAGACATCCTGCGTTTCCGGACGGTGGGCCTCCACCAGGGGTACGTGGCCATCTACTATGGCCGCGGCACCGGCGGCCCGCTGCGCCAGCTCACCGACATCGCGGCCTCCCGCCTCCTGCCCGGCGATCGCCGCCGCCTGGCCGCCGGGCTGGTGGTCTCCACCGATGACGCCGCCTGGCAGCTCATCGAAGGCCTGATACCCTGAAAGGCCGGCCCGCCGGCCCGGTGCAGAGGAGCCCCCGCCCGCCCGTCGAAGGCTAAAGGGGTAGGAGGGATGGGCGCGTGCGGGTCCTCGGCATCGACCCCGGGACGGCCACGACGGGTTTTGGCATCGTGGAGGCGGCGGGCGACGGGCTTCGGCCGATCGCTTACGGCACGATACGGACGCCCGCGGGCGAAGCGCCGGAACTCCGGCTCCAGGCGATCTTCCGCGACCTCCAGGATCTCATCCGGCGCTACCGGCCCGGGGCCGTGGCCGTCGAGCGCCTGTTCGTCCATCGCAACCTGACCAGCGTGATCCACGTGGGCCAGGCGCGCGGCGTGGCTCTGCTGGCCGCCGCCGAGGCCGGCCTGCCGGTCTACGAGTATGCCCCCCACGAGGTCAAGCAGGCCGTGGCGGGTTACGGGCGGGCCACCAAGGACCAGGTGCAGCGAATGGTGCAGGCCCTCCTGGGCCTGCAGCGGCTGCCCGAGCCCGACGATGCCGCCGATGCCCTGGCAGTAGCCGTGTGCTGCGTGCACGCCCGTACGGCCGTATGGTCCCGGGCGGCCGGGGGGTGGCGGTCGTGATCGCCTTCCTGCGAGGGGAGCTGGCCGCCCTCCACGGGGACGAAGCCTGGATCGACGTGGGCGGCGTGGGCTACCGGGTGGCCGTCTCCCGCCAGACCCAGCGTCGGCTGCCGCCACCGGGCGGGGAGGTCTTCCTGCGCACGCGCCTGATCGTGCGAGAGGACCAGTGGGCCCTCTACGGCTTCGCCACGGCGGAGGAACAGGCGGCCTTCGACGCGCTGCTGGCCGTGAGCGGGGTGGGCCCGCGGCTGGCCCTGGCGATCCTCTCGGTACTGACGCCGGAAGAGCTGCACCGCGCCGTCGCCCTCCAGGACGCGGCGCTGCTCACCCGGGTGCCCGGCGTAGGCCCGAAGCTTGCGCGGCGCCTGCTCAACGAACTGCGCGATCGCCTGGGTGAGCTCCCGGCGGCCGGTGGGGTGCCCGCAGCCGCGGCGGCGGGCGCCGAACCCGCCGCCGGCGGCGGGCCGCTGGCCGACGCCCTGGCTGCCCTGGAGGCGTTGGGCTATACGCGGTCGGAGGCGGAGGAAGCCCTGGTCCAGGCCCGGACGCAGCTCGCCCGGGAGGACGCACCCGCCGAGGCGTGGATCCGTGAGGCCCTGCGGGCCCTCGGCCGGAGGAACCGGGCCCTGGGAGGGACGCACCGGTGATCGAGGAGGAACGGGTGGTCAGCAGCCGCATGCGGGACGAGGACGCGCCCCTGGAGTCCAGCCTCCGGCCCCGTTCGCTGGCCGATTTCCCGGGCCAGAAAGCGGTCAAGGAGAAGCTGGCCATCTACATCCAGGCGGCGCGGGAGCGGGGGGAGGCCCTGGACCACGTCTTGCTCTACGGCCCGCCGGGACTGGGCAAGACGTCACTGGCGCAGGTCATCGCCCGGGAGCTGGGCGTGGGCTTCCGGATGACGTCCGGCCCCGCCATCGAGCGAGCGGGTGACCTGGCGGCCTTGCTCACCAATCTCAACGACCGGGATGTCCTCTTCATCGACGAGATCCACCGGTTACCCCGGCCGGTGGAGGAGATCCTCTACCCGGCCATGGAGGACTTCGCCTTGGACCTGATCATCGGCAAGGGTCCCGCCGCCCGCTCGCTGCGCATCGACCTGCCGCGGTTCACCCTGGTGGGCGCCACCACCCGGGCGGGACGGTTGACGGGCCCCCTGCGGGATCGCTTCGGAGTCCTCTTGCGCCTTGAGTATTATCAAGTGGAGGAACTGATGGAGATCGTCCTGCGCTCCGCCCGCCTGCTGGGAATCGCCATCGACGAGGAAGGAGCCCGGGAGGTGGCGCGGCGGGCCCGCGGCACGCCCCGCGTCGCCAACCGCCTACTGCGCCGCTTGCGCGACTTTGCCCAGGTGCGGGCGGACGGCGTGATCACGGCCGAGGTGGCTCGCGCCGGTCTGGAGCTGTTGGAAGTGGACGAGTGCGGCCTCGACCGTTCGGACCGGCGACTGCTGCGCACCCTCGCCCAGAATTACGGCGGCGGGCCGGTGGGGTTGGAGACGCTGGCCGCCGCCATCGGCGAGGAGGCGGAGACCATCGAGGACGTCTACGAGCCCTACCTGATGCAGATGGGCTTCCTGCAGCGTACCCCGCGCGGGCGGGTGCTGGGCCGGCGGGCCTACGAGCACCTGGGGTTGCCGGTGCCCCCGTGGCTGGAAGAGGGGGGCGGCCGGGACCGGAACGGCGCGGCAGCCGGCGCGGAACAGCAAAGGCTACTCTAGGGCTAGGGCGCTCGAAACAGGGCTGCGGAAGCGGAGCGGCGCGGACCGCGGCCATCTGGAGGCGCCGGGTGATGGCAGATGGGCTTTTCGGAGCTGGGGCGCTGGCTCTTCTTGCTCGGGGCCGGTATCGCCCTGTTCGGGCTGGTCATCATGCTGGCCGGCCGCATCGGATTTGGCGGGCTTCCCGGCGATATCGTCGTCCGCCGGGGTAATTTCACCTTCTTCTTCCCCCTGGCCAGCTCCCTGGTGCTGAGTCTCGTTCTGACAATCCTGCTAAACCTGCTCTTCCGCGGGCGCTGAATCCCGGTCTGCCGGGACGCCGGCCCGGCAGACCGGGGGCGCCCGGGCCGAGCGTGCTGACGGGGTGGGGCCATGGTATCCAACCCCCAAGCCAACTCCCTGGAGGCCGGCGCTCTGCTGGCCCAGGCGAAGGCCGGCGACGCGCGTGCCCGGAACGAGTTGATCCGGGCGTACATGCCCTTTGTGCTCAAGGTGGCATCGCGCCTGTGCGGCCGCTACCTGCACGCGGGCCAGGACGAGGAGGTCAGCATCGGCCTCCTGGCCTTCAACGAAGCCATCGATCGCTTCGACGCCCGCCGGGGCAACAATTTCGTGGCCTTCGCCGAAACAGTCATCAAGAGGCGCCTGATCGACCACTTCCGCAAGCAGGCGCCGGCGGCGCCGGTCGTGCCCTTCAGCGAGCTGGAGGCGGCCGGCGGGGAGGGGCAGCCGGTCCAGTCCGTGGACATCCAGGCCGCCCTGGACCGGCATGCCCTGGCCCTCGAGGCGTGGGAGCGCAGGCAGGAGATCGTCCGCCTGCAGGAGGAACTGGCGGCCTTCGGGATTCGTTTCAGCGACCTGGTGGACAACTGCCCCAAGCACAGGGACGCACGGGAGCGGGCCATCGAGGTGGCGCGGCGCCTGGCCACGGTGCCCGCCTATCGGGAGGCCCTGCTCCGGAACCGCTCCCTGCCCCTACGGGAGCTGGCGGCCGATCCCGAGGTGCGGGTGTCCCGCAAGACGCTGGAACGCCAGCGCAAGTACATCGTGGCCGTGGCCCTGATCCTGATGGGCGACTACGTCTATCTCCGGGAGTACCTGACCTGATCCGGCGCGGCCGCGAGCGGCGGCCGCGATGGCGGGGCGCCGGGAGGGCGCTGGGAGGCATGGGTCATGCGATCCAAGGCGGTCGTGTTGCACGTCGAGGGTGACAGCGCCGTCGTCCTGAAGGAGGGCGGCGAGTTCCTGCGGGTCCCCCTCGGAGGGCGCCGGTGGCGGGTGGGCCAGGAGGTGTTGCTGGAAGAAGTCCCCCGGCGTTCCCGTTGGCGACTGCCCGTGGCCTGGGCCGCGGCGGCTGCCCTGCTGGTGGCCGTCGTGGCGGGTGGCCTGGTGATGCCGGTCTCTGCGGCCACTAGTTACGTCACCGTCGATACGGGCACGGGTAGCGTGGGCCTGGTGGCGGGCGAACGCGGTGACGTGATCCAGGCCGTGGTGCTCCACGGCAGCGGCGAACTGGCAGAGGAAGCGGCGGGGCTGGAGGGGTTGCCGCTGGACCGGGCCATCGCCGAGGTCCTGGACCGGGCTGCCGCCCAGGACCCGGGAGACGGGGGGGCCGGCACGGTGCTCATCGGCGCGGCGCCGCTCCGCGCCGGGGAGGGACTACCGCCGGCCGTGCGGCAGGCGGTCGAACGGGCCCGGCAGATGGCCACCACCGTCCTGAAGCAACGGGGGCAACCCATCCAGCCCGAGGTCATGGTCGTGGCCGTGGACGACCCGGAGGTGGGGCCGCTTCTCGGGCGGGTGGCCCGGGACCGGCACCTGTCCGTCGCCCAATCCATGCTCTGGGCCGCCAGCCAGGCGGCAGGGATGCAAGGACCCGATCGGGAAGCCGTGAGCCGCGTGCTGGACCGGCTGGCAAAGGTCTCCAGGGATGAGCTCCGCCAGTCCGCCCGCCCCGAGCTCCTGGCGACCGGGACCCTGAAGTCCTGGCTGGGTGACGGGCGGGTGGCAGGTCTGGCCCGCGTGTCCGGTGCCGGCGGTGAGGAACGGGTCCGGGACGGCGCGGACATCCCCCGGGGCCGGCCCGGCCGGCCCGGGAAGCCCGGCGACGGGGCGCAGGGCGCAGGGCGCGGGGACAAAGCGGCCCGCCGGGCGGTCCCGGGCAACGACGGGGGCGCCGGCGACCGGCGGGCCGCCGCCGCGCCGGAACGGGGACGGAATGGGAGCCGGGACGATCAGGGGCGGCGCCCGGGTGGCGGCGAGGGCGTTCGCGACGGCTCGAAGGCGTCCGTCCGGGCGTCGTCGGCCGAGCCGCGCCTGCGGGCCGGGCGTGACGCGGACGATCGACGGGCCGGGCGGGATGAGGCGATCGACCGTGACGGCGCGGCCCGGGGAAGGTCCGGTGCCCGGCAGGCCGACGGCAGCGGGGGCGGCCCCGGCAAGGGAGCTTCCCGTCGGCACGGGCTCGGCCAATGTGCGAGGGAACCGGGCGGGGCAGGCGGGCCGCGCGACGGAGCCGGGGGTGACGAGCGCTCCAGCCTTCGCGGCTTTGTGCGCCACGTGCTGGACTCCCTCTTGTGCCGGGAGAGGTAGTCGGCTGCCGTGGCCCCGGGAAAAGGGATCCATCGTGGCCCGCCGGTGGCCGCCCGCCGGCGGGCCAGCCGATACGGGTTCCGGGAGCGGGCCGTGCGTTGCGCGGCCCCTCTTGTTTTGTGCCATAATTCGGTTTGACTGTTTTCCGTCGCGGGAAAGGACCGTCACCCAGGAAGGGATGGCCGTGCGCGTCGAGGATTTCGATTACGAGCTGCCCTCCGAGCTAATCGCCCAGCGTCCGCTGCCCGAGCGCGACGCGTCCCGCCTGATGGTGGTGGACCGGCGGACGGGACGGTGGCAGCACGCCCGTTTCCGCGACCTCCCCCGCTTCCTGCGGCCTGGCGACTGCCTGGTGCTGAACGACAGCCGGGTGCTTCCCGCCCGCTTGTACGGGCGGCGGCCCGGCGGGGGCCGCGTCGAGTTCTTGCTCTTGCGGCCGACGGATGGCGGTGGACGGTGGCTGGCCTTGGCGCGGCCGGGCCGCCGCCTGCGGCCGGGGGCGGTGGTCCTGTGCGGCGATGAGAACCCGCTGCGGGTCGAGGTCGAGGCTGTGACGGAGACGGGGGAGCGGGTGGTGCGCCTGGTCCCGCCCGCGGGGGAGACGGTGGAGGAGGCCCTGCACCGCCTGGGCCGCGTTCCGCTGCCCCCCTACATCCGGGAAGAACTGGATGACCCGGAACGCTACCAGACGGTGTACGCCCGGCACGAAGGCTCGGTGGCGGCGCCCACGGCGGGGCTGCACTTCACGCCCCAGCTCCTGGCCCGCCTGGAGGGGATGGGGGTGGCCCTGGCCCGCATCACCCTGCACGTGGGCCTCGGCACCTTCCGCCCCGTGACCGCGGAACGGGTCGAGGATCACGTCATGCACGCCGAGTATTACGAGGTGCCGCCCGAAGCGGCGCGGATCATCAACGACGCCCGCGCCCGGGGAGGGCGCGTCATCGCCGTGGGCACGACGGTGACCCGGACCCTGGAGACGGTGGCCGACGAGGTGGGTCGCATCCATCCCGGGCGCGGCTGGACCGACCTGTTCATCCGTCCCGGCTACCGGTTCCGGGCCATCGACGGCCTGATCACCAACTTCCACCTGCCGCGGTCGACCCTGCTCATGCTGGTGGCCGCCCTTCTGGGGCGGGAGCGCACGCTGGCGGCCTACCGCGAGGCGGTGGCCCGGCGGTACCGGTTCTTCAGCTTCGGCGACGCCATGCTGATCCTGGACGAGCCCTTCGCCGGCGGCGACGCCGGGGCTGGACCCGGGCCGGAGGGCGGGCACGGGTCCGAGCCCGCCGCCGGGAGCGAGGGGGTGTCGGGGCGGTGAGCTTCGCCTTCACCGTGGAACACCGGGAGGCCCACAGCCGCGCGCGGGTGGGCCTGCTCAGCACCCCCCACGGGACCGTGCGGACGCCCGCCTTCATGCCCGTGGGCACCCAGGCGGCGGTCAAGACCCTGTCGCCCCACGAGCTGCGGGAGGTCGGGGCCGAGATCGTGCTCAGCAACACCTATCACCTGTACCTGCGCCCCGGCGCGGCCGTGGTGGCGGCCGCCGGTGGCCTGCACCGCTTCATGGCCTGGGACGGTCCCATTCTCACCGACAGCGGCGGGTTCCAGGTGTTCAGCCTGGCCGGCCTCCGCCACGTGGACGATGACGGCGTGCGCTTCCGGTCCCACCTGGACGGCTCGGAGCACCGGTTCACGCCCGAGCTGTCCATGGAGGTCCAGCGGGCGCTGGGCGCGGACATCATCATGTGCTTCGACGAGTGCCTGGAGTACCCGGCGGACCGGCAGCGGGCGGAGCGGAGCCTGCAGCGGACGACGGCCTGGGCGCGCCGCTGCCATGCCTTGTGGCGTTCCTGGGGCGACGGGCGTCAGGCCCTCTTCGGCATCGTGCAGGGCGGGGTCTACCCCGATCTCCGCCGGGAGGCGGCCCGAGCGCTAGTGGAGATGGACTTCCCCGGGTACGCCGTCGGCGGCCTGAGCGTGGGTGAGCCGCCCGAAGTGACGGTGCAGGTGCTGGAGGCCACGGTGCCGTGCCTGCCCGAGGATCGCCCGCGCTACCTCATGGGCGTCGGCTCCCCGGACCTGATCCTGGAGGCCGTCTGGCGGGGTATCGACATGATGGACTGCGTGCTGCCCACCCGCCTGGCCCGGCATGGGACGGTCTACACGTCCGAGGGGAAGCTGACGGTGCGGAACGCCGCCTTCGCCCGGGACTTCCGGCCGCTGGACCCGGCGTGCGACTGCTATGCCTGCCGGCACTTCACCCGGGCCTACATCCGGCACCTCTTGAAGGTGAACGAGTCCCTGGGGATGCGGCTGACCACCATCCACAACCTGCGGTACCTCTTTCGCTTCATGGAGAGACTGCGGGAGGCCGTGGCCGCGGACCGCCTGCCTGCCTTCCGGGAGGAGTTCTACCGCGGGGAGGGCGCGGCACTGGGCTTTCGGCCGCCGGGAGGGGGCCGGCAGGAGGCGCCCCGCGCCTGAAGAATGGCGTTGGGGACAGACTACCGAGAGGAACGGGGTGGTGGCGTGCCAGGACAGCTGAATCCGGTCGTCAGCAATCTCCTGCTGTTCGCCGTCTTCATCGGCTTGATGTGGTTCCTCATGATCCGGCCCCAACAGCAACAGCAGAGAAAGCGGCAGGAGATGCTGGCCCGGCTCAAGCCGGGCGACAAGGTGGTGACCATCGGGGGCGTGTTTGGCACGCTGACCCGGGTCGACGAGGACACGGTCCGCCTGCGCATCGCCGACAAGGTGGAGATCAAGCTGAGCCGCAACGCCGTGGCGCAGGTTCTGGGCAAGGAGGAGTGAGGACTGCGGGGCAGGGGGCCGTTCGCAAGGCGCTCCCGGCGCGGGCCTGCCAGCCGCCCCGCCGGGGCGCGGACGCTGGCGTTGCCCGCACCCCGCCGGTACCAGCGGAGGAGGCACACAAGGAGTGGCGACGACGACGAGCATCGACGCTCCAAATCCCTACCACGTAGCGCAGCACGAGATCGGCCGCGCCTGCGAGGCGCTGAGGCTGGACCCGGCCGTCTACCGGCTGCTGTCCCGGCCCATGCGCTTCGTCGAGGTCGCCATTCCCGTGCGGATGGACGACGGCCGCACCGAGGTGTTCGTGGGGTACCGCTCCCAGCACAACGACGCGCTGGGCCCCACCAAGGGCGGCATCCGCTTTCATCCCTCGGTGACGCCGGACGAGGTCAAGGCCCTGTCCATGTGGATGACCCTCAAGTGCGCCCTCCTGGAACTTCCCTTTGGCGGGGGCAAGGGGGGCGTGGTCTGTGATCCGAAGCGGCTGTCGCCGCGGGAGCTGGAGGGCCTGAGCCGCGGCTACATCCAGGCCCTGGCCCAGGTCATGGGCGAGGAGAAGGACATCCCCGCACCGGACGTCTACACCAACCAGCAGGTCATGGCCTGGATCGCCGACGAGTTCAGCCAGATCCGGCAGCAGAACGCCTTTGCCATCGTAACCGGCAAGCCCCTGGTGATCGGGGGCTCCAAGGGACGCAACGAGGCCACGGCGCGCGGCGCGGTGACGGTGGTGCGGGAGGCGGCGCGGGTCATCGATCTGGACATCCGCCACGCCACGGCGGTGATCCAGGGGTACGGGAACGCGGGCAGCGTCGCCCACCGTTTGCTGTACGAGCTCGGGGTGCGGGTGGTCGCCGTCAGCGACTCGTCCGGGGGCATCTACAACCCCGAGGGCCTGGACCCGCGGGCCGTCGCCGAACACAAGAGGGCCACCGGGAGCGTGACCGGATTCCCGGGCGCCCAGGTCATCTCCAACGAGGACCTGCTGGAGCTACCGTGTGATATCCTGTTACCGGCCGCCCTGGAGAACCAGATCACGGCCGGCAACGCGCCCCGCATCCGGGCCCGGCTGATCGGGGAGCTGGCCAACGGACCCACCACGCCGGAAGCCCACCGCATCCTGGTGGAGCGAGGGGTTCTGGTGCTCCCCGACATCCTGGCCAACGCCGGCGGCGTGACCGTCAGTTACTTCGAGTGGGTGCAGAACCTGACCCACTACTACTGGTCGGAGGAAGAAATCAACCAGCGCCTGGAGCAGCGCATGGTGGGCGCCTTCCGTCGCGTCTGGGAGGCTGCCCGCCAGCTGGGGACGGCCGACCTGCGGCTGGCCGCCTATGCGGTGGCGGTGCGGCGGGTGGCCGAGGCCATGGAGGTCCGCGGCTGGATCCATCGCACCGGCGCCAGCTTCCGTGCCTGAAGGCCGCCGCGGGGGCGGTGCCGAGGACGGCGAAGGGACCGGCCGGGGCCGGTTCGTCCGGGAGGGGAGTCGAAGGGCGATGGGAGAGGAGACCGTCGCTGAACGGGAGGCGGAGTTCCGGACCATCTCGGGCCTCCCCGTCAAGCGGGTGTACACGGCAGCGGATCTGGAGGACTTCGACCCGGCGCGGGACCTGGGCGAGCCGGGCGAGTATCCCTTTACCCGCGGGATCTACCCGACCATGTATCGCGGCCGGCTCTGGACCATGCGCCAGTACGCCGGCTACGCCACCGCCGAGGAGTCCAACCGGCGGTTCAAGTATCTGCTGGAGCAGGGGCAGACGGGGCTGAGCATCGCCTTCGACCTGCCGACCCAGATCGGCTACGATGCCGACCACCCCATGGCCGAGGGCGAGGTCGGCAAGGTGGGCGTGTCCGTCTCCTCCCTGGCCGACATGGAGGTGCTGCTGGACGGCATCCCCCTGGACCGCGTCAGTACCTCCATGACCATCAATGCGCCCGCGGCCATCCTGCTGGCCATGTACATCGCCGTGGCCGAGAAGCAGGGGGTACCGCCTGAGAAGCTGTCGGGCACCATCCAGAACGACATCCTGAAGGAGTATGTCGCCCGCGGTACCTACATCTTCCCGCCCGGGCCCTCCATGCGGCTGATCACCGACATCTTCGCCTACTGCTCGGAACACCTGCCCAACTGGAACACCATCAGCATCTCCGGTTACCACATCCGGGAGGCCGGCGCCACGGCGGTGCAGGAGGTCGCCTTCACGCTAGCCAACGCC
This sequence comes from Bacillota bacterium, assembly GCA_003242195.1. GTDB lineage: Bacteria > Bacillota > Sulfobacillia > Thermaerobacterales > Thermaerobacteraceae > ZC4RG37. Next base: position 12,234 of record QGUQ01000002.1, read on the forward strand.
AAGGCCTACGTGCGGGCGGCCCTGGACGCCGGGCTGGACATCGACCGCTTTGCGCCGCGGCTTTCCTTCTTCTTCAACGCCCACATGGACTTCTTCGAGGAGATCGCCAAGTTCCGGGCAGCGCGGCGGATGTGGGCGCGCATCATGCGCGAGGAGTTCGGGGCCAAGAACCCGCGCTCATGGATGTTGCGCTTCCACACCCAGACGGCGGGCTCGACGCTGACGGCCCAGCAGCCGGAGAACAACATCGTGCGGGTGACGCTGCAGGCGCTGATGGCCGTGCTGGGCGGGACCCAGTCGCTGCACACCAACGCCATGGACGAGGCCCTGGCCCTGCCCACGGACGAGACGGCGCGCATCGCCCTGCGCACCCAGCAGATCATCGCCTACGAATCGGGCGTCACCAACACGGTGGACCCGCTGGCGGGCAGCTACTTCGTCGAGTCCCTGACCAGCCGCATCGAGGAAGAGGCCCAGCGGTACCTGGACCGGATCGAAGAGATGGGCGGCGCCGTGGCCGCCATCGAGCGGGGCTTCATGCAGCGGGAGATCATGGAGGCCGCCTACCGCTACCAGCGGGACGTGGAGTCGGGCCGGCGGGTCGTGGTGGGCGTGAACAAGTACGTGATCGAGGAGGAACCGCCCCGCAACCTGCTGCGCGTGGACCCGTCGGTGCGGGAGCGGCAAGTCCGTCGCCTGGAGGAGGTACGGCGCCGGCGCGACGCGGCGGAGGTGGAGGCCAGCCTGCGGGCGCTGGAGCAGGCGGCCCGGGGTACGGAGAACCTGATGCCCTACATCCTGCGCTGCGTCCGCGCCTACGCGACCCTGGGCGAGATCTGCGACACGCTGCGCCGCGTGTTCGGCGAGTACCGGCCGCCGGCCGACTTCTGACCCGCGGGTGGGGATCCCGCTGGGGGAGCCGGCGAGAGGTCGAGGACGAAGCAGAGGAGAGGAGTCGGGGACGTTGGCTGGGGATCGTCCGATCCGGGTCTTGATCGCCAAGCCGGGACTGGACGGCCACGACCGCGGGGCCAAGGTGGTGGCGAGGGCGCTGCGGGATGCCGGAATGGAGGTCATCTACAGCGGCTTGCGCGCCACCCCCCAGGAGATCGCCCGCGCCGCCCTGGAGGAGGACGTGGACGTGGTGGGCCTCTCCAGCCTCTCGGGTGCCCACGATCACTTCTTCCCGGCCGTGGTGCGGGCGCTGCGGGAGGCCGGCTTGGATGACGTGCTGGTCATCGGCGGCGGCGTCATCCCGCCCGATGACGTGGAGGCCCTGAAGCGGGCCGGAGTGGCCGAGGTCTTCGGTCCCGGTACGCCGACGGAGCGCATCGTGGCCTTTATCCGCGAGCAGGTGGCAGCGCGGCGGCAGGCGGCCGGCGCCGGTGATCGCCCGTGATCGCCGGCCGTTCCATCGACCACGTGGGCATCGCCGTCCGCGAGCTGGAGCCGGCCATTGGCCGCTACGAGCTCCTGGGCTTCCGCCTGGCCGCCCGGGAGGTGGTGGCCGACCAGGGCGTCGAGGTGGCCTTCATGGCCCTGGACGGCGGGACCAGCGTCGAGCTCCTGGCGCCCTTGACGGAAGAGAGCGCCGTGGCCCGTTTCCTGGCCCGGCGGGGCGAGGGCATGCACCACCTGGCCGTGCTCGTGGACGACGTGCGGGCGGCGCTGGCGGAGGCCCGTGCCCGGGGCTGGCAGCCGGTGGATGCCGAGCCCCGGCGTGGTGCCCGCGGCAAGTGGATCGCCTTCCTGCACCCGCGGGACACGGGGGGCGTGCTCATCGAGCTCTGCCAGAAACCGTGACGGGGCCGCGGGCGCGCTCCCGGCGAAGGTCGCTGCAGGGGAAAGGGTGGTAGGGCGCTTGGCCAGCATGCAGGAGAAGATCGAGCAACTTCGGGCCCGCCGCCAGCGCCTCGAGGCCGGCGGCGGGCCCGAGAGGGTAGCGCAGCAGCACGCCAAGGGCAAGCTGACGGCCCGGGAGCGGCTGGCGTTGCTGCTGGACCCCGGTACCTTCCAGGAGCTGGACCTGTTCGTCGAGCACCGGGCGCGGGAGTTCGGCATGGAGGGCAAGCAGGCGCCCGGCGACGGCGTGATCACGGGTTTCGGCCGCGTTGACGGCCGGCTGGTATACGTGTTCGCCCAGGATTTCACCGTGATCGGCGGCACCCTGGGCGAGATGCACGCCGCCAAGATCTGCAAGGTGATGGACCTGGCGCTGAAGGTGGGAGCGCCGCTCGTCGGGATCAACGACTCGGGGGGCGCCCGCATCCAGGAGGGCGTGGCCGCCCTCGACGGCTTTGCCAAGATCTTCGCCCGCAACACGTGGGCGTCGGGAGTCATCCCCCAGATCTCCGTCATCATGGGGCCCTGCGCGGGAGGTGCGGTCTACTCGCCGGCCATCACCGACTTCGTGTTCATGGTCGAGGGCACCAGCCAGATGTTCATCACCGGGCCCGACGTGATCAAGGCGGTGACCGGCGAGGAGATCACCTTCGAAGAGTTGGGTGGGGCCGCCGCCCACACCCAGCGGAGCGGCGTCGCCCACTTCTACGCCCGCGACGAGCGGGAGTGCCTGGCCATGATCCGCCGGCTCCTGGGCTACCTGCCGGCGAATAACCTGGAGGACCCGCCCTTCGCCGACACGGGGGACCCGGTGGACAGGGCGGTACCGGAACTGGAAGAGGCGGTGCCCACCGATCCCAACAAGCCATACGACGTACGGAAGGTCATCGAGGCGGTGGTGGATCGGGGCACCTTCCTGGAGGTGCATGAGCGCTTCGCCCGCAGCGCGGTCGTGGGGTTCGCCCGGCTGGGCGGGCAGGTGGTGGGCGTCGTCGCCAACCAGCCGCGGGTGCTGGCGGGGTGCCTGGACATCGACTCGTCCGACAAGATCGCCCGCTTCGTGCGTTTTTGCGACGCCTTCAACATCCCGCTGATCACGCTGGTGGACACGCCGGGCTACCTGCCGGGACGGACCCAGGAGCACGGCGGCATCATCCGCCACGGCGCCAAGGTGTTGTACGCCTACGCCGAGGCGACGGTGCCCAAGATCTCCCTGGTGCTGCGCAAGGCCTACGGCGGCGCCTACATCGCCATGTGCTGCCGCGGCCTGGGTGCCGACTACGCCCTGGCGTGGCCGACGGCGGAGATCGCCGTCATGGGTCCGGAGGGGGCGTGCAACATCGTCTTCCGGCGCGAGATCGCCCAGGCCGAGGACCCCGAGGCCATGCGCCGGCAGAAGGTACAGGAGTACCGCGAGGTCTTTGCCAGCCCCTACGTGGCCGCCGCGCGCGGCTATGTGGACGACGTCATCGAGCCGGCGCAGACCCGGGCGCGCCTGGCTGCCCTCCTGGCCAGCCTGGCGGGCAAGCGGGAGCAGCGCCCGGCGAAGAAGCACGGCAACATTCCCCTCTGAGGCGCCCGGCGCGGCGAGGCCCGGAGGCAGGCCCACGGCCGGGGCGAGTGTCCGGGCGCCACCGCAGGTGAGCGCCGCGCGGCCGACCGTGCCCGTGGGCGCAAGGGGCCGGAAAAAGGGGGAGGGGCATGATCCCCGGCGAGGTCCTGGCCGCCATCGTGGCGGCCATCGAGGCTACGGAAGGCCGACCGGTGCGGCTGGTGGAGATTCAGGGGCCCGGCGGCGAGGCGGGCGGCTGGCCCGCGCCGTGGGCGTGGGCGGGTCGCCAGGAGCAGATGGCCGCCCGAACCGCCTTGCTGGCCCGCCCCCAGGGCCGGCGGTCCGGCGCTGGGCCCGCCGACGCCGCCGGCGGCACTTCGATGCAACGGGAGGCCAAGGATCGGTGAAGCGGTATCGCGTGACGGTGAACGGTCTGGTCTACGACGTGATCGTGGAGCCACTGCCCCTGGTACCGGCGCCGGGCGCGGTTCCGGGCCCGGTGCCGGTACCGCAGGCGGTGCCTCCGGCCCACGGGTACCCCACACCCGGGTACCCTTCCACCGGCGCGGGGGCTGCCGCTGCGCCCGCAGCGCCTGCGGCCCAGGACCAGCCCGCGCCGGCCCAGGCCGCGGCGCCCTCCGGTTCCGGTGGCGGCACCGGGGCCACCGCCGGCGCGCCATCGGCCCCGGCCCGGGCCGGGGGCGGCGAGGGCGGCCCGTCCGCGGCGGAGGGGACGGGGACGCCGGTGACGGCCCCGCTGCCGGGCGTCCTCCTGGACGTGCGCGTGGGTCCGGGTGACCGCGTGGAGGCCGGCGACGTCATCGCCATCCTGGAAGCCATGAAGATGGAGAACGAGATCACGGCGCCCTGTGCGGGCCGGGTGACGGCCGTTCCCTTCAGCAAGGGGCAGACGCTCAACCAGGGCGACGTCATCGCCTGGATCGACGCCGGATCGTGAGGCCGGACGGGGCGCAGGCGGGGGGTAACGGGGAAACGGCGGTGCGGGCGGTGGTCCCCCACGGGGACAAGGCGGGCTGGCGGCGCTGGCTGCGGGCGGCCTGGGCGGGGCTGGACCGTCGGGAACTGGCCGCGGCCTCACGAATCATCTGCCAGCGCGTGCTCAGCCTGCCCTGCTGGCACGAGGCCACGGCTTGCCTGGCCTACGCGCCCCTGGCGGCGGAGGTGGATGTGACACCGCTGGTGGAGTGGGCGTGGGCCCGGGGGCTGGTGGTGCTGCTGCCCCGGCCCGAGCCCGCCACCCGCCGCATGGAAGCCCGGGAGGTGCGCTCGTGGGCCGATACCGAGGAAGGCGCCTACGGCTTGCGGGTGCCGAAGGCCGCGTGCCCGCGAGGGCTGCCGGACGGCGGCACGGTGGCCCTGGTCCCCGGCCTGGCCTTCGACCGCCAGGGCTGGCGACTGGGGCGCGGCGCCGGATACTACGACCGCTTCCTGGCGGAATGGCGGGGGGTGTGGCGGGTCGGCGTGACGCTGGAGCGCTTCGTCTTTCCGCAGCTGCCGCGGGATCCCCACGACCGGCGGATGGATTGGGTGGTCACGGAGGAAGCGATCCACGGCCCGTGGCCGGGCTTGCGCTGACCCGGGCTGTTGACGGCCGTGGCACGGCCCGTTAGAATGGAGCTTGCTGCGGGGCGGTAGCTCAGTTGGGAGAGCGCTGCGTTCGCATCGCAGAGGTCGTGGGTTCGAATCCCATCCGCTCCACATCGCGACGCAGGCAAGGCTCGCGACCCGCGCCAACCATGGCGCGGGTCGCGAGCTTTTTTGTCCCCCGACCGCGGCGGCCCGCAGGCGGCATGCCCCCGTCGCGGGCCGGTCCCAGTTCCTTGCGCGCGCCGGTACCCTCGGCCCCTGCCAGGTACCGGCCGTTCCCAAAGGGCAAAAGGGAGGCAGCCTGCAGGAATCGCCCGTGCTGGGAAGAATAGAGGGCCTGAGTGGTTCAAGGTGGTGCAAAGTGGTGAGGAGTGGGTGACCCGCCGGGGGAGGCCGGCGGAGCCGGCGCCTCGCGGGGCACCCTCAAGCGGGGGACGGCAGCCGGGATGCTGATCGGCGAGTACAGGCACACGGTGGACGACAAGGGACGGCTGTTCGTCCCCGCGAGGCTTCGCGAGGAACTGGGCGAGCCGCTGATCGTGACGCGCGGCCTCGACCAGTGCCTGTTCGTCTTCCCCATGCCCGAGTGGCGCAACCTGGAGGCCAAGTTGCGCGCCCTGCCGCTGGCCCAGTCCAGCGCGCGCGCCTTCGTCCGGTTCCTCCTGTCGGGAGCGACGGAATGCACGCCGGACCGGCAAGGTCGCGTGCTGCTGCCCCAACCGCTGCGGGAATACGCGGGGATCACCCGCGAGGCCGTGCTCATCGGAGTCGGCAACCGGGTGGAGATCTGGTCCGGCGAGCGCTGGGCGCGTTACGTGGAGGAAGCGGCCCAGTCCTATTCGCAGATCGCGGAGCAGATCGTGGACCTGGGAATCTGACGGGCGGCCCGCCCGGGGCGCCGCCGCGCGCGGCGGGGCCCGGGCCCGCGCCCGGGGGAGAGGTCGCTGCCAGTGGACGATCCCGGCGTGACGGGCAATGGCGGCCGGCGACCCGACTGCACGGAGGTGCGGCCGGGGAGCCGCGACCCCCGCCAGTCCCACGTACCGGTGCTCCTCCAGGAAGCGCTTCGGTGGCTGGCGCCGCGGCCCGGTGGCCGCTACGTGGACGGGACCGTGGGCGCGGGGGGCCATGCCCGGGCCTTGCTGGAGGCCGCGGGTGGCGATGTGGAGCTCCTTGCCATCGACCGGGATCCCGAGGCCCTGCGGCTGGCGGCGGAGCGGCTGTCCCCCTTCCGGGATCGGGTGCGGTTCGTCCACGGGGACTACCGGGACCTGGACCGCATCCTGGACGAGGCCGGTTGGGTCCGGGTGGACGGCATCCTGCTGGATCTGGGCGTGTCGTCGCTGCAGTTGGATGATCCGCGGCGCGGTTTCAGTTACCAGGTGGACGGGCCGCTGGACATGCGCATGGACCCGACCCAGCCCTTGACGGCGGCCGACCTGGTGAACCGCGCCTCGCGCCAGGAACTGGCCGACTGGATCCGGCGGTACGGCGAGGAGCGTTGGGCTGGGCGCATCGCCGACTTCATCGTCGCCGAGCGGCAGCGGCGGCCCATCACCACCACGGGTCACCTGGTCGAGGTGATCAAGGCCGCCATCCCGGCCGGGGCGCGCCGCCAGGGGCCCCATCCGGCCCGGCGGACGTTCCAGGCGCTGCGCATCGTCGTCAACCGGGAGCTGGAGGGGCTGGAGGAAGCCCTCACGCGGGCGGCGCATCGCCTGGCCCCGGGGGGTCGCCTGGTGGCCATCAGCTTTCATTCCCTGGAAGACCGGGCGGTCAAGCAGGCCTTCCGCCAGCTGGCCGCCCGCGGGGGATTCCGGGTGCTGACCCGCAAGCCGGTGCGGCCTGGCGAGGAAGAGGTGGCTCGGAATTCCCGGGCGCGCAGCGCCCGCCTGCGGGCGCTGGCCCGGGAGGCAGGGGTAGGCGTCGGGGAGCCCGGGAAAGCGGGGGAGCCGGATGGGGACGGCTAGCCGGGGGCTGCGGGCCGGAGGGGGACTAGAGGGGACGGGGGGGTGTCGTTA
>QGUQ01000201.1 GCA_003242195.1 Bacillota bacterium
CACCTGGAGGGCGTCCCAGTCGCCGTTGAAATCGGGGATCAGGACCTCCACCGCCGTCCCCGGGCAGCGGCGCCGGATGGCGCGGATGGTCTCGGCAAAGATCGACGCGCCCCCGTCCCGCATATCGTCCCGGGCCACCGACGTCACCACCACGTGCTGCAGGCCCAGGCGCTCGACGGCGGCCGCCACCCGCTCGGGTTCCGCCAGGTCCAGTTCCGTGGGCCGGCCCGTGGTGACGGCGCAGAAACGGCAGGCCCGGGTACAGATGTTTCCCAGGATCATGAAGGTCGCCGTCAGGTTCTCGAAACACTCGAAGATGTTGGGACAGCGCGCCTCCTCGCACACGGTGTGCAGGTCCATGTCCCGCAGCAGGCGCTTCAGCCGGTTGTAATGGGGACCCCGCGCCAGCCTGACCTTGAGCCAGTCGGGATGCCGGCGCCCTCGAAGCCGCTCGGCCGCGCCGTCAGCGCCGGCCGGGGCGGGCACCGGTTCGGCGTTCCTTGCCGTCGGATCCATCCCAGCATCCCACCTTCGCCCGACACGATGGCACCACGATGGCACCGGGGTGACATCCCAGCGGTGCCCTTGGGCCCTTCGCCCCCGGTCCCGGCGGTTCCTCCCCCGGACGGCGAAGGGAAGGGGCCGTAGCCGGCATGCCCGGCTACGGCCCCCTGGCGCTGGGAACGGGAAAACGCTGTGCTCAGGAACGGAAGGCCCCGCCTGCCTGCTCGTCCGCCATCTGCGACTGCCAGCGGGACGAGTAGTGCTCCTGCGGGTTGTAGCTCTGGGCCGTTGCCCCGTACTGCTGGGGGCCGCCGTGGGCGAACTGCTGCACGGCCTGTCCGAAGGGCTGGCCCGCCTGGCTCATCATGCCCTGCTGGCCGGACGCCTGCTGGCTGTAGGAGCCCGCCGACCCGGCGAAGGCCTGCTGGCCGTGGGACTGGGTGCCGAAGGACGTGGCAGCGGAGGCCTGCTGGCCGAATTGCCCCGCCTGGCTGGAAAAGGACGGGCCGCCGTAAGCCTGCTGTTGCCCGAAGTGCCCCGACTGCCCGAACGGGGCCCGGTTGCTGAAGGATGGCTCCGCCTGGGCCTGACCCCCGTAGGATTGCCACTGGGAGGAATACTGCTGCTGGGAGTCGTAGCTGGCCGCCGTCGCCCCGTACTGCTCGTGGCTCGTACGACCGAACTGGACACCCTGGCCCGTGGAACCCTGGGGACCGTAGGACTGCCACTGGGAAGAATACTGTTGCTGCGGCTCATAGCTGGAGGCCGTGGCGCCGTACTGCTCATGCCGAGACGCCCCGAAGGACGGTCCCGCCTGGCTCACCTGGCTCTGCCACGCCTGGTGTCCGTGCGGCTGTCCCTGGTTGGAGAACTGGTTGGAGAACTGGCTCGCGAACTGGCTCGAGAGATGGCTCGACAAGTGGCCGGACGAGTGCGGGCCCTGATGGGCCTGCGCCGCCGACTGCTGCCACCGCGACGTGTAGTACTGCTGCGGGTCGTAGCTCTGGGCCGTCGCCCCGTAGTGGGCGTGGCCGCCCTGGCCGTAGGGCTGCCCGCCCTGGTTCGCCAGCCCGTGCTGGCCGTAGGGCTGGGCCTGGGCGGCAAAGGACTGGCCCCCGGCGGGTGCGCCGTAGTGATGCCCGAAGCCCTCGGCCCGGAAGGACGGCTGGCCGTAACCCTGGCTGCGTTCGTCCACGGTGATCCCCCCGTGACACAGGCTTTTTCCAGTGGCTAGATTGCGGAACGCACGGGTTGCTATACCTTCCACTTCTCACCACCGAGCACCGGGGATCGTCGCGTGCCGTCCCCGGCCCGACCGCCTGGTACGTCCCGGTACGGTTCGGGGTCCGGCCACCCCACAAGCGGTGGCGGACTCGCGGCGCGGTACCGCGAAGCGGGGACCCGCAGATGAGGGCGCTAGATCAGGGCGCCGCGGGGTGCGGTCGGAGCCGCGGCCCCGCGGGGTTTGCTCGCGCGGCCACTTGGCGGGCCGCGGTCCTGAGGGATGGCACGCGCATAGGATTAGGCGACTACCCGGCAGCAGGCGGGCAGGAGGTGACGGGATTGGTGGAAGTCAAGCCCATCGACGTGGACGGCCGGACGGCCATCGGCGTGCGGGTCGAGCTGCCCAGGACCCGCCTCATCGCCATCGCCACGCCGGCGGGATACCTGATGTGCGGCGCCTTGGACGTGGAGTTGCTTGACACCCATCTCGGACAGCGCCGGATCGTGGCGGGCCGCGCCCTGGGGGTGCGGGGCTTCGCGGACTTGCTGGAACGGCCGCTGGAGTCGGTGACGCAAGCGGCCCGGGAGCTGGGCCTGGCCCCGGGGATGAAGGGGCGGGATGCGCTGCGCATCCTGCTGGATGCAGCGGAAGCCGCCCAGGATTAGAACCACACTTTCCCGGTACAAGAGGACGGCGTCCCGCCGCCGGCCGGGGGTCGTCTCCCAACCGGGCGGTGACAGCAAGAGGGCGGGCCGGAGCGTGGGCTCCGGCCCGCCCTTCACGGCCGGTCATGATTCCCGCGCGGGCTGACGCATGGCGATCGGCCCTAGCCGCCGCGCTCGGCCTCCCGGGCCGCGCCGGCAACCCACTCCTCGCCCCTGCGGACCGCGAACGCCGGATCGCCCAGCGCCGGGGCCAGGCGCGGGTAGGCGACCAGGGCCAGCGTGCCCGTCAGGGTGCCCTTGATCAGGTTGAAGGGCGTGATGGCGGTGACGATGGTGCTGCCCACCTGCTCGGCGGGCACGCCCCAGAGGGGCAGGAACACGTAGTAGTTCGCCGCGGCCATGGCCCCCGTCGTGCTCAGCGTACCGGCCAGCACCGCCAGGGCCAGCCCCCAGCGGGTGCCGATCCGGCGATATATCCACGCCGCCGGGACCACGTACGCCACGCTGGCCAGGAAGTTGGCCCCGATGCCGATCCACCCCGCAGTGGACTTGCCCGACAGCAGGAACAGCACGTCCTTGACCCACGCGACGGCGACACCCGCGGCGGGGCCGAAGGCAAAGCCGCCCAGCAACACCGGCAGGTCGCCAGGATCGTACTTCAGGTAGGCCGGGATGAAGGGCAGCAGTGGCGTAAGCTGGATCTCCCAGAGCATCAGCAGGAAGGCCATGGCGGCCAGAAGCGCCAGGCGCACGAGACGACGAACCATCGATGCGCACCCCCGTGCATGCGGACGGGCAACAAAAAGCCCGTTCCGCCCTGCCCTTCGGGGGAACGGACGCAGGTCTGCGCGTCGGGATTGACGCCGCCGTCACCAGGACGCACGACGGGGCGCGCCGAGTGCTTCGGACCGTCCTTTCAACCCGGCCCCCGGCCCGCGACCCGGCCGACCTGCCAGCGCCCGGAAGGTCGGGCTTTCGGGAACACCGTGGAAGCCGGGGGACAAGCCGCCCGAGCGATCCCGGTGCGCCACGCCAACCCGGCCGCCGCTCGTCCCGCAGCGCCGCGCATCCACGTCGCGCGGCGCCACGGGCCGTCGGCGGTCCCTCTCCGCGCCCCGGTTCTTCCCGCGTCCCTTCCTTCTCCCATCCGGACTATTACCGTCGGCTCCGGTTTCTCACCGGAATCGGCCGCGCGCTTCATCCGCGACGAGCCCCGCCACCCGTTAACGGGCGGGCTCGTTCCCAGGACGTCCGCCGCGCGGTTCGCGGGCTAGTGCGGGCACCGGTACCGCCGCCGGGGCCCGCCATCACCGCCGGTCGGGACTTCCACCCTGCCCCGAAGGAAGGTCTGGACTTCGTGGATTTTGGTTTTTTCCGGTGAACCGCCGTACCCGGGCACAGGTCCACCAAGTGGATTATACATTCTGGCTGACAGCCCGTGTATGGCCTGTTAGAAGACCCCGGGCGTGGCCGCAGGGCGAGGCGGGCAGGCTGTTTCCCGGGGTGGTCATCATGGGGATCGCGCTGAGCCTGGTGGTCGCCGGGCTGGCATTGCTGCTGGTGGCGCGGCTGGGCCTCTTCGCCTTCGCGGTGGGTCTGGGCATGCTCCCGGTCGTCCTGATCGTGGGCGGGGTGATCTGGGCCGTGTCGGCAGCGCTGGCCGGCCGCCGCGGCGGCAACGGAGCGGGCGGCGACGGCGGTGCGCCGCAGGCGTGACGAAGGCTCGAGCAGTTGCCGGGGAGCGCACGGCACGTTGCCGGAAGAGACGCGGGGACCCGGGCTGAACGGGGACCCGGCCCGCCCGCAGCCGGAGCTCCGCTTCGGCTTTGTTGCAATTTCCTTTTG
>QGUQ01000202.1 GCA_003242195.1 Bacillota bacterium
CACAGGGTATGTGGTGGGCCGCGGCAGAGTTGTATTAAGGACATCTGTACCCCCCGGGAGCCCGCCTGCGGGAACTGTCCTGTGGACTCCCTGTGCGCGGCACGGGCCGCGGGCCGGCAGCACGAGCTTCCCGTCCGGAGCCGGCGAGCGGCCGTGAGGGAAGAACATTTCGCCATCGCTTGGTGCCTGGTGGGCGGGCGGCTGGCCCTTGTTCGCCGGCCCTCCCGGGGCCTGCTGGCGGGCCTCTGGGCCCTTCCCTACGTCGAGCGGGGGCCGGCGGAGCCCTGGCCGGAGGCGTCCCGGCGGCTGGCCTTCGCCCTTGCCCGGGTGCTGGGGCGGCCGGTGCGCGTGGACGGGTGCGTAGCCCGCACCCGCTGGGAATTCAGCCACCGCCGCTGGTACCTGCGGGTCTATGCCGTCCATGCGGACGACGGTGCCGGAGGCGGTGAGGGAGCGGTTCCGGCCCTGCAGGCCCCGCCCGCGGCCGGCACCGCCGGGGCTGCCGGGGCCGCGGCCGCCGGGGTCGTGGCGGAGGAGCCTGGGGACTGGACCTCCGCGGAAACCGGAACAGAGATGCGCTGGGTGGCTCTGGAGCAGCTCGGGGAGCTGCCCATGAGTTCCCTGGACCGGCAGATCATCCGGATGCTGGCCGCGGGTGGGCCGGCGGATGAAGGGGCGGATGAAGGGGCGGAGGAAGCGGGAGGATGAAGGGAGGAAAGGGGGGCCGGCACCCGAAGCTACCGGCCCCCGTGCCGGCCGCGCCGGACCTCCCCCCGGCGGGCCGTCCACCGGCACCACGAACCGCGGCGCCTCAGAACATCTCCGCCAGGCGCCGGCGGACCTCACCCTCCTCGGGGAAGCGGCCGGTTTCGGCCTTGTTGTAAACCTGGCGCCCATCGACGGTGACGATGAAGCGCCCACCCGAGGAAGGGACCAGGGTCAGCCCCGCGACCCGGTCGGGGTACGCGCTGAGGATCTCTTCCGCCACACGGGCGGCTTTCGGCAGGTACCCTCACGAGGTGCAATACTCGATCTGGACGTGCACCCTGTCGCTCACGGCGAACCCTCCTCCCGCCGTCGGTTACCGGCCCTACAACGGGGCCCGGTCTACGGAATGAAGCCGGTCTCTATGACCACAGCATTCACCAAAAGGGGCGGCGTGTACAAGCACCCGGCCGGGCACGGGCCTCACAGGATGCGCTTGCCGAAGGCCGAGGCGATGAGGGCTACGGCCAGTTCGGCGGTGCGATTGAGCACATCCCGGATGGGATTGACCTCCACGACCTCCATCCCTGCCAGCAGGCCGGACTCGGCGACGATCTCCATGGCCAGGTGGGATTCCCGATACGTCAGACCTCCCACCACCGGCGTGCCGACGCCCGGGGCCACGTCCGGATCGACGACGTCCATGTCGAAGCTGACGTAGAGTCGCCGCGCCCCTCGGGTGCGCAAGTGTTCCAGGGCGCGCCGGGTCACCTCGGCGATGCCCATCTCGTCGATCTGCTGCATGGTGTAGACGGCGATCCCGCTGGCCCGCAGGCGCTGGCGCTCCCCGGGGTCCACGTCCCGTAGCCCGATCATGACGATCCGGTCCGCCGGCAGGTAGCGGCGCATCCACCGGGTGTAGGCCAGCAACTCAGGCGCCGCCTGGCCCACGATGCACGAGACCGGCATGCCGTGAACGTTCCCCGACGGCGTCGTCTCCGAGTCGTTGAAGTCGGCGTGGGCGTCGAACCAGAGCAGGCCGAGGTCGTCCCAGCCGGCGTCCAGAAGTCCGGCCACGGTACCCACCGCCAGACTGTGGTCGCCGCCCAGGACCAGGGGGGCGCGGCCGGCAGCGGCGGTCCGGGCCACCCGCTCGGCCAGACGCCGCCACGTGGGCTCGATGGCCTCGATGTGCTTCAGGCGGGGATGGTCCATGTCGAGGCTCTCTGCCACCGGTACCTCGAGGTTGCCCGTGTCGCGGACGGTGTGGCCGATCTGGCGAAGCGCCTCGGTCAACCGGGCGTAGCGGATGGCGCTAGGGCCCATGTCGGTTCCGCGACGGCTGCTGCCGAGGTCCATGGGCACGCCGAGGATTTCGATCTCCATGCCTTCCTCCACTCCCTCCCATGACGAATCGCGCCTGCCGGACCCCCGCCGTGCCGCCTGCCGCCTTCCCCGTGCTGCCATCACTTGCCGGCGTGACCGGCCGGCAGACGGACCATATTACGACTGGCAGTCGCGGCAATTTGGAGCACGGGCGCCGGGAGGAGGTGAGAGACCTTGGCGCGAGGACAACAGGGGAACCGGCACCTGGTCCCGGGCGCGGCGCGGGCTCTCGACCAGTTCAAGTACGAGGTGGCGCGCGAGCTGGGGATCCAGATCCCGCCCGACGGCTACTGGGGCGACATGCCGACCCGGCTGACGGGAGCTGTCGGCGGCCACATGGTGCGCCGGATGATCGCCCTGGCGGAGCAGCAGCTGGCCCAGCGCGGCGGCACGCTGCCGCCGGCGGACTTCACCCGCGGTGCGGCGGGCGCGCCGTCCGTGGGCTCCGCCACCTGGGCGACGCGGCCGGACGCCTACCAGCAGGCCCCGCGGGTCTGACACAATGAGGCGCAGGCAAGGGAAAACGCCATGGGGCCTTGGCGACCACCGGCCCGGCACGGGAACCCACGGCCGGTCGGGGGCCGCAAGGCCCTCTCGTCGTGTCAAGAGTCATATCAGGACAGGGTGTTCCACAGCCACGCCGAGATGCGCGCCAGCTGGCCTGTGAAGACCAGCAGCCCCAACGCCACCAGCAGAGCGCCGCTGGCCTGCTGCACCCGTTCCAGGGCCGCCCCGCGGCCGCGCAACCACTGGGGTCCGACCCACCCGATCAGGGTCGCCAGCAGCAGGAAGGGTACGGCGAAACCGGCCGTGAAGGCGGCCAGCAGCAGCATTCCCTCCCGCACGGTGGTCGTCTGGCTGGCCAGGAGCAGAATGGAGGCCAGCACGGGACCGACGCAAGGCGTCCAGCCGAGCCCGAAGGCAGCGCCCATCAGCACGCCCGCCGCGAAGCCCGGCCGGCCCGGCTGCCAGGGCAGGCGCCACTCCCGCTCCAGGAGGGGCAACCGCAGCCGGCCCAGCATCTGCAGGCCGAACACCACGATCAGGAGTCCGGCCACCTTTTCCAGGAGGGGCCGGTAAAAGGCGATCAGTTGCCCCACGCCCGACAGGGTTGCGCCCAGGGACACGAACACCAGCCCCAGCCCCAGGACGAACCCGCAGGCATTGACCAGGCGTGTGGCCACCGCGCGCCCGCCGTCCGCCCCGGCTTCGTCGGGCGCGCCTCCCAGGTAGGCCAGGTAAGCCGGGTAAAGCGGCCAGACGCAGGGCGAGAAGAAGTAGGCCATTCCACCCAGGATGGCGATGCCCAGGGTGACGTCGGTGGTCATGGTTTTCCTCCCCGCTCGGCCGGTGGCTCCCCCGGCTCACGCCGCGGGCCGGTTCAGGGCGCCCGCCTCCACGGCGATGTTCCTCAGTTCCCGCAAGGCCTCCTGGGCATAGCGGGGCAGCCACAGGGCCCGGCAGGTCTCCTTGCTCGGCGTGATGGACCGCATGAACAGGTGGGTGGTGAGGAAGTCCACGTAGACGTGCCGCCCGTCCTTGCTGCCGAGCTCCAGGTAGGTGGTGTTCCGCGAAAGCTCGAAGAGGAAGCGGAAGTTGGGGGCTTCCAGCGTGTCATCGACCCGCGGCTCGCCGAAGCGTTCCCGTAGGGCCTGGTGCAGCCGTGCCACCCGCGGTCCCATCTGCCCGGCCGGCGCCTCGTCGGCAATGTGGTCGAAGGGCGTGCCGGTGACGCGGCGCCGCTCCAGCTCCTCGACGGTCTTGCGGAACAACTCCTCGTCCAGGCGCGACGAGACGTGAATCATGGGTTTCTCCCCTCCGCCCCGATTCTAACGTTCCACCGTCCCCAAGGAAACCGCGGGCCCTACCGGAGACCCACGGGTCCGCCCGGCGGTCGGTGGCGGCAATGCCGGGGCGACCGTGGTGGCGGCTATGGTATCATGGAACGGCGGCAAAACCTGGAGGAGATCGCTCCTTGCGGAACTTGGTGGATGCCACGTTGCCCGGTAGCGTGGCGGGCCTGTTGACCGTCCTCCTCTATTTCGCCCCGGTGGCGGCCGGCCTGGCCGCCGCGCGCGCCTGGCGACACCTCCCCGACTGGCCACCGGCGGGGGCCGGGGGCCCCCCCGGTGTGTT
>QGUQ01000203.1 GCA_003242195.1 Bacillota bacterium
AAGCTGCAGGTAAGGCCGGCAACCTGCGAGGGATCGGGTGATGGACGAGCGAGACAACCGGGCGGCAGGAGCGGCGGACCAGCCCGGCCGGGGCGATGCCGGTGCCCTGCCGCCGGACGTGGCCCGCTGGCGACCGCGCGTCCCCGGCGACCGGCTGCTGCTGCCGGAGTCCTGGGTGGCCGCCCTGGCCCGCGGGGCCGGGGGCGACCGCCGGGAGGGCGTCTGCGCCGGACCGCCGGTGGGTGCCTGCATCGCGTACCACCTGGAGAAGCCCGCGGGGGCACTCCCCGCGGCGCCCGGCGCCGGTGGGGCGCCAGGCGCCGCGGCGGCCCCCTGGCCGCGTGTGCTGCTGGCCCCCGTGGACGGAGAGGAGGCGGCGGCGTTGCTGGCCGGCACGGGTGCCGGGGCGCCGGCCGGGGCCTCCTTTGATGGGATCTTGCTGGCGAATCCGGCGGACCTGGACCGACTTCTGGTGCGACGGCCCGACCTGACCCGTCCCCGCGGCGGGAGGCCCTGCTGGGTGCTGCTCCTCTATGGCAGGGACGACGTGCCCGGCCCGTGGGCCCGCGGGTGGGCCCGGGTGCTGGCGTGGGCGCCGGGGGCCTTGCCGCCCGTCGTCGTGCCCGAGGAGCTGGTCAACGGGGGCGAGCCCGTGCCCGCCGAGCACGTGCGGCGCGCCCGGCTGGCCCTGTTGCGCGCCCTGGAGGAACCGGTGCCGGTGGCGGTAGCGCACCGCTGGCGGGGAACGGGCCATGCGGTCACGACCCATCCGGCCGAAGGGGAGGTCGTCGGAGAGCAGGCCGTGGAGGAGGCCCTCGGGGACGAGCCAGGACCCCGATGGTGGTTGGTCTCGTGATCCGCCCTGCCGACTAGCAGGAATTGGGAGGCGGGAGGCGAAAAGTGGCCGGACCAGCAGCTCCGGGACTACCCGCCCGGGGTACGGGCCCAGGGGCGCTTGCTGCAAGACCTCGTCGGGCGGCTGGTGGCCGACTTTGGCGACCGTATCCGGCCCGTCAGCGTGCCCGTGACCTCCGTACGGGGACTCTGGCTCTCCCTCCGCTACGGCGTCCGAACGGATGAGGTGGTCGTGGTGGCGGGGGGCCGCGTCGCGCGCGCCAGCGACGGGTACGAAGGCCGTGCGGGAGGTGGTCGCCAGCGCGGTGGGCGCTCCTTAAAGGCGCGCCTCGCCCCGGATCAGGCGCGCCGCCAGCTTTCGGGCGCGGGCGATGTCTTCCTCCTCGCCCGGTGCGACGCTGAAGCTGATCTGCACGTGGGGGCTCACCCGCTGGGTGGAGACGACGAGCCGGCCGATTCCCAGCCGGGCGGACCCTTGGGGGCCGCCCTCGACGCGCGCCGGCGCCGGCGCGCGCTCGCCGTCCACCCGTACGATGATCTGATCGCGGCGGCCGCGCAGGCACGTCCAGGCCCAGGCCAGCGGGAAGTCCCGGGGCTCCAGCAGGCAGAGGAGCTGGGCGGAGCGGATTCCGGGTCCGGGTTCCCCGACCTCTACCAGGAACCCGCCGGAGCCGCCGCCCAGGGGGCGCAGGGATGCCCCGGAGCCCAGTGCGGGCAGCGCCCGCAGCACGGCGCGAGCCAGTCGCCCCGCACGGCGGCGGTTCCAGTAGCGCCCGGCGAACAGCCACAGCACGAAGACCAGGGCGATGGCGGCGGCGACCTGATCCAGCAACGTGACGGCCATGGGGTCCGCCCTCCCTCCCGGGCCGCGAGCCCGGCCCGGGCCGCCTCGGTCAGCGGGCGTCAGTGGATGTGGGGCGCGTGCTCCTCCACCGGGTGATCCTCCAGCTGGCGGTGCTTCCAGGCCCGCAAGTCGGGCAGGGCATAGGGGAGCAGGCGAAGCCCGATGGAGGAGTTCATCAACGGGATGCCCAGCAGCTCGCCGAACAGGATCAGGTTCATCACGTCGTCGTAGCGGGCTCGCGCATGTTGCAGCTGGTGATACCATTCATAGAAGAGGAATCCCCAGAGGAATTGCTTGACCTTGCCCCACAAGGTCGTGGGACGGGTGGCCAGCCACCCGTGGAAGCGCGGGTGGCCACAACGTCGGAGCAACGGGTCGTCGTGGGCGTGGACATGGGCAGGGGCGGCGCCGGCATGGCCGCGGTCACCATCACAACCGCGCGCGGCTTCCGGTTCGCCCCCGCGCCGGTACCCGGGGCCGGTCATCCGGTGATCACCCCCGGTGGTTGCGAGCGGTACCATCCGCTCAATTCGACGCCTGGAAGCGGTTACCTGCGCGGGGACCCGCGGCGCCCCCCGTTTGCAGGTGGGCGGCACATGGGTTATAATCAGCACTGCAGAAAGCAGTGGAGCGCCGGTAAGGCGCGAGACCGAACATGCGCCCGTAGCTCAGCGGATAGAGCGGTGGCCTCCGGAGCCACGTCTTGCGCAGGTTCGACTCCTGCCGGGCGCACACGAGCGGCGGCGACCGTGATCACAGCGCGGGCCGCCGCTCTCCTTGTCTTGGGGCGGTGTCCTCTTCCTTCTCTTGGGGCGCGATATGGTATCCTTCCTGCCCAGAGGCGATGTGGAATGATCCAGCCCTTTGCTTGGGAACGAATGGTGGTGGACGCCCTCGAGCACGTCCGGCCGTTCCTGGTGCACGTGGCCGGCACCGATCGCGAGCGCCAGCAAACGGCCTACGGCACGGGTTTCGTCTTCGACCACTGGCATGTGATCGCCAACGCCCAGACGGTGGATAACGCGGCGGAGGTCGTCGTCACCCTCCAGGACGGCACCAAGTGCGACGCCGAGGTAGTGGGCACGGACCCGGTCTATTTCATCGCCGTCCTGCGCCTGGCGGAGCGCTTCGACGGGGAACTGCCGCGGTGGCGGCCGACGCGGGAGCTGCAGCTGGGGCAGTTCGTCGTGGCCGTCGGCTTCCCGCTGAACTTCCAGCTGAACGCCAGTTTCGGCATCATCAACACCGTGGACATGACCCTTTACCGGCCGGACCGGATTCCCGTCGACGGGTTGATCGTCACCCAGGCGCCCATGCACCCGGGCAACACCGGCGGGCCGCTCGTGCTGCTGGACGGTTCCATCGCCGGCATGAACGGCATTCCCTGGTCCCACGGCTTGAGCCTGGCGGTACAGGGGGATGTGGTGCGGCGGGTGGTCAACCAGATCATCGAGTTCGGACGCGCCACCCATCCCTGGTTGGGGTTCTCCGGCCAGCCGGAGGTGGTGGACCGGGCCATCGCCCAGCTGTTCGCCTTGCCCGTGGACCGGGGGCTCGTCGTGGGGCACGTGGCGGAAAACGGACCCGGCCGCCGTGCGGGCATCAAGCCCTTCGACATGGTGGTGCGCGCGGACGACCACCCCGTCACCAACACGGGAGCCATCCGCAAGGTGCTGGCCTACCGGCGCCCCGGCGAGCGGGCGCGCCTGACGGTTCTGCGGGGTGGCGAGTTGATCGAGCTGGAGTTCCCTGTGGAGGAGATCCCGCGGCTGGCCTCGCCCTCGTGACGCGCGCATGGCCGGCCGGCTCTGCGGGTGCGGGGCCGCGCGGGCTTCGGAGGCAGCGCGTCGAATTCGGGGCCGGCCCTACTCGTTTCAGGAGGAAGCGCCCGCCTGCTGGCGCCGGTCGCCGGGGCGGGCGGTCCTTTCCCGGCCACCGTTTTCCTCACCCCGGGAGGGTCCGGCGGGAGCGGACGCTGCCGCCTTGCAGCGCGGGCAGATTCCGGTGACGCGGATCTCCACCTCGGAGATCTGGTAGCCGCTGGCGTGGGCCAGGTGCTTGCAGAGGGGCTCCAGCTCCTTGCTGTCCAGGGGCGCGACGTCCCCGCACGACTCGCAGACCAGGTGCTGGCGGATCTCCACGTTGGTGTTGCGCAGGCCATACTTGGTGGGGCCGTCGCCCACCTGTACGCGGTCCACCAGGCCCAGCTCGACCAGAAGGTCCAGCGTCCGGTAGACCGTGGCCAGCCCGATGTCGGGATAGTCCTTCTTGAGCAAGGAGTACAGTTCCTCCGCCGTCAGCAGCCGGTCCTGGTTCAGCACCACGCCGGCCGCGACAGCCCAGCGCTGCCACGTCAAGCGGTAGTCGTGCTGGGCCAGGGTTTCCAGGATCCGCCGGATGGTCACCGGGCTCACCTCGCGCTGGGTCCAGCTTGTCTAGAGCCATTCCAAATATACACTGGTTATCAATGATTATAGGCCCGGCGGTGCGGCGCGTCAAAAAGGAGTTGGCTCCCCGGGAAGGGAGGA
>QGUQ01000204.1 GCA_003242195.1 Bacillota bacterium
GTGGGGGTCCCCTTTGGGGGAAAGGTTAGTCCGCGGGTGTTGGGGGGGGGCGGCGGGGCCGGAGAGTCGGCCGTCGGCACCCGGTGGCAGGTGTGCCGCGCCGCGGTGAAAGGGGTGGGGACGGACCGCAACGATCCCGGCGGGCGGCCCAGCGACGTTGCCGACGCGTTGCTACTGTGGCGCCAAGACGGCTCGCTGGCGGCGGTGGTGGTGCACTACGCGTGTCATCCCACCGTCCTGGGGCCGGGGAACCGCCTGCTGTCCACGGACTTCGTCGGTCCCATGCGCCGGGTACTGGCCGCGGCGCTGGCGGAGGCGGGGTACGGGGCGCCGGCCGTGCTGTTCGTCAACGGGGCGGCGGCGGACGTGAGCACGCGCTTCACCCGTCGAAACCAGAGCCCGGGCGAGGCGCGCAGGCTGGGCGCGTTGCTGGCGGCGCAACTGCTAGGAGAGGTGCTGGCAGCCCGACCGGAGGACGCGGTGGCCCCGGGCCCCATCCGGGCGCTGGAGCAGACGGTGGAGGTGCCCGGGCGCGGCACGGGGGCGGCGGATACCCGGGCGGACGGTGACGGGTTGGATCCGGCGGTACCGGACGGGGCGGAAGCGCGGGCGGAACTGGAAGCGGCCCGGAGCGGCGGCGATCCTCACCAGCTGCGGATCCAGAGGGCCCGCCTGGAAGGGCTGCTGGCTCGGCGCTGGTGGCCGTCGTCCGATCCGACGGTGTGCGTCCGCCTGCAGGCGCTGGCGGTCGGGGACGTGGCGTGGCTTGCCGTCCCGGGGGAGCTGGACCGCGAGCTGGCTGAGGCGATCCGAGCCGCCAGTCCCCTCCCATACACGCTGCTGGCCGGGTATGCCAACGACTACGTGGGGTACATCCTGGGCCGGCGCCTGGCGACCGCCGGCACCTATGAGAGCCTGGTGTCGCGGCTGGCTCCCGGTGCCGGCGAGGCGGTGCGCGATGCCGCGGTGGAGCTCTTGTGCCGGTTCGCGGGGTGGCCTGAGGACGCCACGGTGGAAACGTAGCGGTCCGCTACCGCTGACAGGTCCGCCCGCCGGGGCGGCCCGCGTTCCCGCTCCCCGCTACGGTCCAGCGAGGACTCCGCGCGTACCGCGACCCCCATGTGCTCCGAAGAGCCTTCGAAAAGCCTGCCAAGGGCTTCTGGCGCCCCCGATGGCATTCCGGAGAAACCCCTTCGGTTTGCACCCGCGAGGGTGGAGCAGTCCACCCTGCGGGCCCGGCGTTCCTGCCCGGCACTTTGGTTTTGATTTGTAACCGAAAACAAACCGAAAGGAATCGGTCTGTGATGTGGCGTAGGTATAATCATAGAGTGACCGATTTTCGGAACACCCACCGGGCTTCCAGGGAGGGGATGAACGAATTTGGAACTCAAGGACCTCTTGTCTCCCCAGCACGTTCGCCTGGGCGTGCGGGCTTCCGACTGGCGCTCGGCCGTGACCGAGGCCGGCCGGCTGCTGGTCGACAGCGGTGCCGTCACCGACGGCTACGTGCACGCGATGATCCGCACCGTGGAGACGCTGGGCCCCTATGTCGTCATCGCGCCCGGCATCGCCATGCCCCATGCACGCCCCGAAGACGGCGTGTCGCGGACGGCCATGGCGCTGGTCCGACTGGCGTCTGCGGTACCCTTCGGGCATCCCACCAACGACCCGGTGGACCTGGTGATCCCCCTGGCCGCCGTCGACCCGGATTCCCACGTCCGGGCCATGGCCCAACTGGCGGAGCGGCTTTCGGACCCGGAGGCCCTGTCCCGGCTGCGGGCGGCGCGGACGCCGCATGAGGCCTGGGTGGCTCTGACGGGTCGGCATGACCAGGAAGAAAGGAGGTGAGGAGACGTGCGGATCGTCACGGTCTGCGGCATGGGCTTCGGCACCAGCTTGATGCTCAAGATCGCCGTCGAGGGGATCCTGCAGAAGCACGGGATGCGGGCAGAGGTGGTCGCCTGGGACCTGGGGAGTGTCAAGGGGCAACCAGCGGACGTCATCGTGACCTCCCGCGACCTGGAGCGCCATCTCGCCGGCACGCCCGCCCGGCTGGTGCTCATCGACAACCTGACGGACAAGTCGGAGATCGAACGGAAGCTGCTGCCGGTCCTCCAGGCCCTCCAAGGTGACGGGGACGGGAGCGGGGCGTAGTGCAGCGGGAGGCCCGAGCCACGAGCCCGGGCGTCCAACATGGGGTGAGGGGGAGAAAACGGCATGCTCCGGTTCATCGTCGACCTGTTCAGCACACCGGCCCTGGTCATCGGCCTGGTGGCGCTGATCGGTCTGCTGGTTCAACGGAAGCCTTTCAACGACGTGATCAACGGCACGCTGAAGGCGACGCTCGGGTTCGTCATCATCGGCGGCGGTGCGGGGATCATCGTCCAGGCCCTGACGCCCATCCAGCAGATGCTGCTCCAGGCCTTCGAGCTGGAAGGCTTCGTCCCCTTCGACGAGCTGGTGGTGGCCGGCGTCGCGGCGCAATTGGGGCGGGAAACGGCCCTGATCCTGGCCTTCGGATTCCTGATCAACCTGCTGCTGGCGCGCCTGACGCCGTGGAAATATGTCTACCTGACCGGTCACATGCTCTGGATCCATGCCGGCGCGTGGGCCATCCTGCTGCACTCCATGGGCATCCAGGGCGCTGCCAACATCGCCATCGGCTCCGTGATCCAGGGTCTCTACACCACGTTCTTCCCGGCACTGGCACAGCCCATCATGCGCCGTATCACGGACAGCGACCAGATCGCCTTCGGTCACGGCCAGACCTTCCTGGCCGTCGTGGGCGCCCACATTGCCCGGCTCTTCGGCCGTCCGGAGGACAGCGCGGAGAACGTCCGCGTGTCCGACCGCTGGACCTTCTTGCGTGACATGGCTGTGTCCATGGCCCTCATCATGACCGCGGTCTCCGTTCTGGCGGCGTTGTACGCGGGCCAGGAGTACGTGGAGGCGGAGTTGTCCCAGGGCAAGAACTACATCATCTTCGCGCTGCTGCAGGCGCTCACGTTCACCGGCGGCGTACTGGTGCTGATGCAGGGAGTCCGCATGTTCATCGCGGAGATCGTACCGGCCTTCCAGGGCATCAGCGAGCGACTGGTACCGGGCGCCCGCCCCGCCCTGGACTGTCCCGTGATCTACCCCTATGCGCCCAACTCGCTAATGATCGGGTTGATCACGGGCACCGTGGCCCAGGCCATCGCGATCCCGCTGATCATCGCCCTCAAGTTGCCCGTACCGATTCCCAGCATGATCGTCGCCTTCTTCGCCAGCGGCACCGGGGCCATCTTTGGCAACGCTCTGGCGGGCCGGCGCGGCGCGGTGTTCGGCGGCTTCTTCTGGTCTTTCGCAGGGTTCCTTCTCGCGTCCTGGGCGTACGCCACCAATCTGTTCGGCGACCTCAACGCCCTGGGGGCGTCGGGCGTCGGCTTCGTCGTTCCCGATGCCATCGTCATCGCCGCCGTGGTGAAGTTCCTGTTCGGGCTCGTGGGTATCGGTGGATGAACGGGAATCACGGGCGCGGGCGGCAGGCGGGGACTGCATCCCTCTCCTTGCCGCCCGAGGCCGCCCTCGCGGCCGCGCAAGCGGGGGCACCGGAAGGAGCGCCGCGCTCCCCCCCGGTGCTCCCCGGCCCGCGGCCGGAACGCTGGCTGGAGGCAGAGGAGGTCGGTAGCATGGAAGGCCTTGCATTGATGGACCGGTACTTCGAGGAGGTCGCGTCCCGCCTGGAGCGGGTTCGCACCACCCAGCGGGAGGCGTTGCAGAAGGCGGCCCGGGCCATCGCCGACTGCGTGGCCGCGGGGGGCGTCGTGCACGTGCACGGCTGCGGACACACCCAGCTCCTCGTGGAGGAAGTCTGGTACCGGGCCGGCCAGCCCGCCTACGTCAGCCCCCTGTTCGACCAGGGCTTGTGGCCGCACAACGGGCCGGCGCGGGCCAGCGCCCTGGAGAAGCTGCCGGGATACGGGACCCTTCTGGCCAAGGCCCACGACCTGCGTGCCGGCGAGGTCGGCATCGTGCTGTCCAACTCCGGCCGCAACCCGACCCCCATCGAGGTCGCCCTCCACATGCGGGAGAAGGGCCTGACCGTCGTGGCCATCACGTCGCTGGACTACACCACCCGGGTCGCCTCCAAGCACCCGTCCGGCAAGCGTCTCTTCGAGGTCGCCGACATCGTCATCGACAACGCCGGGCCCTTGGGCGACGCCGTGGTGTCCTTGCC
>QGUQ01000205.1 GCA_003242195.1 Bacillota bacterium
GGACAGCCCGCAGGCGCAGATCCAGATGCTCTTGTTGGGGTCTTCCGGCTTGACCTCGTACGGCCTGTTCCGGTCGTGGCGGACCAGGCGGCTCATGAGGACCCTCCTCTCTGCGGTCTCGCAAGGGTTTCCGCAGTTGGCGTTTCCAATCCCTCTTCCGATCCTACCCTGCCGGCCTGCCTTTGGGAATACGCACAGGGACGGTTCAACCGGGTGCTGAATTCCACGGGCAGGAGGAACCGGCACGCCCGAGACCCCGGCGAGGGCGGGCTATCCTCCCAGAGGAACGGGCAGGGGAGAAAGCGGGAAGGGGAGGCAGGGGATGCGACTGCAAGGCAAGGTAGCCATCATCACCGGTGCCGGCAAGGGCATCGGGCGGGCGACGGCGGTGCTGTTCGCCCGGGAGGGTGCGAGGGTCGTCGTGGCGGAGGTCGACCGCGCCACCGGGGAGGAGACCGCCGGGACGATCGACCGGGAGGGAGGCGAAGCACTGTTCCTCCCGGTGGACGTGACCGACCGCCAAGCGGTGGCAGGCATGGTTGCCGCGGCCAGGGAGCGCTTCGGGCGGATCGACGTCCTGGTCAACAACGCCGGCATCACCGCCGACGCCATGCTGGCCAAGATGACGGAGGAGCAGTGGGACCGGGTCATCGAAGTCAACCTGAAAGGGGTCTTCAACTGTACCCAGGCCGTGCTCCCGGTGATGATCGAGCAGGGCGGCGGCGTCATCTTGAACGCGGCCTCCGTGGTGGGGGTGTACGGCAACATCGGCCAGACCAACTACGTGGCCAGCAAGGCCGGGGTGATCGGCCTGACCCGCGCCTGGGCGCGGGAGCTGGGGCGCCATGGCATCCGGGTCAATGCGGTGGCGCCGGGATTCATCGAGACGGACATGACCCGCACCGTGCCCGCCCACCTGGTGGAGGCCGTCCGGCAGCGGACGCCGCTGGGCCGGCTGGGCCGCCCGGAGGAGGTGGCGCGGGCCTATTTGTTCCTCGCCTCTGACGAAGCCTCCTTCATCACCGGCCAGGTACTGGGCGTGGACGGCGGGCTGGTGTTGTAACGATGCTCTGAAGGGTGGGGACAGGAGGATGCGGGAACTTGCCGCGGAAGTCCTCCAAGGTCGACGAATCCGGCCAAGAGGGCGGGTAGGGGGCGTTTAGGGTGGACTTTGCTGATGAAGTGAAGGCCTTCGGCCAGCGTGTGGCGCAACTTCTGGACAAGCTACAGACCGAGGAAGCAACCAAACATGCTTTGGTACTTCCGTTTCTTCAATTGCTAGGATACAACGTCTTCGATCCGTCAGAAGTCGTGCCCGAGTTTACTGCAGACGTTGGTGTCAAGAAAAACGAAAAAGTCGATTATGCTATCTTTCTGAACGGTCGACCTGCAATTCTCATCGAAGCAAAGCCACATTGGGACGACCTTTCCAAGCATGGATCCCAGCTATACCGTTACTTCTCTGTCACAGAAGCTCGATTTGCCATTCTCACCAATGGCATAGAATATAAATTCTTCTCTGATCTGCAAGAGCCGAACAAGATGGATGATCATCCGTTCTTGGAGTTCAATCTCCTTGACCCTAAGGATGCGCTGATTGCCGAGCTTAAGAAGTTTCACAAGGAAAACTTTGATCCGGAGACTCTGTTTTCAACAGCGACAGTGTTGAAATACACGAGGTTGATAAGGCAAAGATTGCAAAGGGAGCTGAAGGATCCCAGCGACGAGTTCCTTCGTTTTTGGCTGAAGGACGTATACGCAGGGAGGATAACTCAGAACATCCTTGACCAATTCAGGCCAATTGTCCGTCGTGCACTGACACAATATATCAATGATCTGATCAACGAGAGATTGCAGTATGCCATTCAGAAGGAAGAAGCCGAAGCTAAGGAGGCTTCATCGGGAACGGAAGGTGGCGACAGCGGGGACGTAGCTCAGGAGGTTGAGGAAGGACCTTCGATTGTGACCACCCAGGAAGAGTTGGAGGCGTTCTTTATCGTAAAGACGGTCTTGCGTAATCATATTGATCCTTCCAGGATCACTTACAAGGACAACGTTAACTATATGGCCGTCTTGCTTGATGAAAATGTTAGGAAATGGATTTGCAGGTTCTATTTCTATGAATCCCGGAAGTATATCCTTCTGCATGGGGACGACCGCAACCAGCGACGTCCGATTGATAGAATTGACGACCTGTACAACTTTGCCGACGAATTGGTTGCCATTGCGCGCCAACTAGCCGGCGGCAACACGGAGGCGAATAGCTCGTAGTTGCATCCCAATTCGAGTCGATCTCGGACCCTCTACGATCCGTCGTTTGCCGTGCCCCTTCGTTTTTCGGCGTCCGGAGGGGTGCAGATCATGACCGCGGGGGGATTGAACCGTGCCGACAGCTAGGGAGTACAATGAGAGCTCTCCGAGTGGGGCCGAGTGCCCCCGAGACGGGAGCAGCATCGGTCCCGGTGGGGAGACGTCCACGTATCGGGCGGACCCAGAGACTCCTGACCTTTCGGCAAAGATCCGGGCTTTCTTCGGCCAGCACGCTGAGGGCTACCGTCTGAGCAGGAGTCACCGGGCAGGTTCTGACCTGGAACGTCTCCTTCAGCTGATGGAACCCCGATCCCATCACCGCCTGCTGGACGTGGCAACGGCAGCGGGACACACCGGGCTCACCTTCGCACCCCACGTGGCAGAGGTGGTTGGCCTCGACCTGACGCCCGCCATGGGGGAAGCCTTTGCGCGGGAGGCCGCGGAGCGCGGCGTGAGCAACGCCCGGTTCGTCCAGGGCGACGTTCACGCCCTGCCCTTTGCCGACGGTTCCTTTGACCTCGTCACCTGCCGCCGGGCTGCTCACCACTTCGGCGACGTGGAGCGGGCGGTGGCGGAGATGGTACGGGTGCTCCGCCCTGGTGGGCGCCTGGGCTTGGTGGACATGACGGCTCCCGAGACGTCCGAGGGGGCTACGCTCCTCAACGACCTGGAGCGGCTGCGGGACGGCTCTCACGCCCGGGCCCTGGATCCCTGGACCTGGCAGCATCTCCTGCGGGGCGCGGGCCTCCGCATCCTGCACCTGGAGATCCAGGAGGAAGCCCTGACTCCCGAAGCGTGGCTGTATCCCGTGCCCGCGAGCCCGGACCTTCTCCGGCGTCTCGACGAGCGGCTGGCGCGGGAGCCCGAAGCGACTCGCCGGCAGGTGGTCATCGAGGAAGGCGGCCGCTGGTGGCTGCGGAAGCGGCGGTTGGTGCTCGTAGCTGCCCGGCCTTGACGGACCGGTGGGTATACCTCTGTATCTCTCTGACCGGATGGGACTGGAAGCCGGCTGCGCACAAGAATCGGGACCAATGGCCCTGCTACGGGGCAAGGCCGGATCGGGGCATCTTCTCGTAGAAGCAGGGGGCGACGTAACGCAGGCCCGTGTCCTGGACGCCGTACAGGCTCTCGCTGCCACCGATGAACAGGATGCCGCCCTCATTGAGGCTGGCGGCCAGTTGCCGCCAGACCTCCGCCTTCGCCTCGTCGGTGAAGTAGATCACCACGTTCCGGCAGAGGATGAGGTCCCAGCCCCGGGGGTAGGGGTCCCGCAGGAGGTCGTGCTGGGCGAACCGGACCTGGCTGCGGATGGCGGGCAGGATCTCCCAGCCCCCCTCCACGGGGCGGAAATACGCCCGGCGCATGCGGTCCGGGACCCCCCGCATCTCCGTGGCCTCGTAGATGCCTTCCCGCGCCCGCCGCAGCACTTCGGGATCGATGTCCGTCCCCAGCAGGTCGTGGTTCCGTCCGGGCGCCAGTTCCCGCAACAGGAGGGCCACCGAGTAGATCTCCGCCCCGATGGAACACCCGGCACTCCAAACCCGCAACGCCGGCTTCCGGGCCAGGAGCGCTGGTAGGAACCGGTTGCGCAACTCGGCGAACCGATCGGGATTCCGGAAGAACTCGGACACGTTGATGGTCAGAAAGTCCGCCAGGCGGTCCCGCAGCTCGCCGTCGACGCGGATGCGGGCGGCCAGCTCGGCGTTGCTGCGCAGGCCGTGGCGCTGGCGAAAGGCCGCGAGCCGGCGTTGCAGCTGCGTGGGCCGGTAGGCGTCCAGCCGCAGCCCCAGCGTTTCCAGGACCGCCGCGCACAGGGTCAGGAATTCCGGATCTCCCGTCATCGGGGCCCTCCCCCCGGTGCCAGGCGCTGGCACAGCCAGG
>QGUQ01000206.1 GCA_003242195.1 Bacillota bacterium
CAGCAGCGAGATGCCAGGGGGGGCGACCGCGGGGGGCACGCCCGCCGGGCGCAGGGCGCCGGGCGCGGTGGCGGGTTAACGCCCCCCGGGGGCGCCAGGTGGGCGGCAGCCCGAAGCGGATCGCCGCTTGCGGAGCGCGGGCCGGGAAGTCCTCCCGGCCCCAGTACACGGCGAGGACGCCATGCGGGCCGGTGGAGCTGCCGGTCGCGAGCAAGGGGGTCGCCGCGTGACCCGGATGGAAGCGGACGAACGCGTGCGTGCCGCCCAGGAGGCGGAGCGGCCGCCTGGCGGGTTCGACGCCTGGCTGCACCTGCTGGCGGCGCCGGTGGTTGCCGCCGGTGAGGGGCCCGGTCTGCAGGGTTCTTCGGCAAGCCCGGCCGCTGACCGCGACGGGCACGGCGGGGTGTCCGGCAGTCCTGAGGGGGACGAAGGCCGCGGAGAGGCCGGCCCGGCCGCCGGCGAGGGGGGCCGGGTGTGGGCGGAGGTCATCAGCCTGACCGCGCCCAACGATCCGGACGAGCCCCTCGCCCTCTTCTTCATCGACCCGGAACGAGTGGCCGAAAGGCTGGCCAGGCAGCTAGCGGCGTGGGGCCAGCGGTGTGCCGCCATACCCGGGTGCGCCGGCTTGGTGGTCCAGGCCGGCCTCAGCGGCATGGAGTGTCGTGCGCTGGCGCCGGCGCCCACGGGGTTCATCCCCCGCTACCGCCTGCCGCGGCGCTTTTTGCCCGAGCCCGTATGGGCGGTTCCGGAGCCCCTCTGGTGCCCGCGTGAACGGCTGTTGGAGGAGCCGGAGCGGATCGCCGGGATCCTGGTGGACGGGCTGCGGCAACAGCTGGAGGGGACTTGAGGCTTCTGCTACCCTGGACACGGTGAGCGACGGTGGACGAGACCCACACCCAGGCACCCGACGGCGAGGCGGAACGGATCGCCCGCATCCGGGCCAAGCTGGCGCGCATGTACCCCGATGCCACCACCGCCCTCCACTGGCGGACCCCCTTCGAGCTGCTGGTGGCCACCATCCTGTCGGCCCAAACGACGGACGCCGCCGTCAATCGGGTGACGCCGGCCCTGTTCGCCGACTGCCCGACACCGGAAGCGATGCTGCGCCTCAGCGAGGAGGAACTGGCGCGGCGCATCCAATCGATCGGCCTCTACCGCAGCAAGGCCCGCAATCTCCTTGCTACGTGCCGCATCCTGGTGGAAAGATACGGCGGGCAGGTGCCGCGCAGCCGCGAGGAATTGATGAAGCTTCCGGGTGTCGGGCGCAAGACCGCCAACGTGGTGCTCAGCAACGCCTTTGGGGTGCCGGCCATCGCCGTGGACACCCACGTGTTTCGGGTAGCGCGGCGGCTCGGCCTGGCGACCGGTCGCACCCCCGAGAGGGTGGAAGAGGAACTCATGGCGCGGCTGCCGCGGGAGGAGTGGTCCCGGGCCCACCACTGGCTCATCTGGCACGGGCGGAAGATCTGCCACGCCCGCAACCCGCGCTGCGACCTCTGCCCGTTGTTGCCCGAGTGCCCCACCGGCCGGAAGCAAGGCGGGGACGGGGATGCGAGCGAGGCCCCGCGACCAGCCCGGGTCGACCGGAAGGCTTGAAGAGGTCAGGGCCGGGGCACCGGGGCCGGCGCCGGTGTGCCGGCGCGGCCCCGAGCCCGGCCGGGCCCTCATCGCTGTGGATCGCCGGCCTCGTACACGGCGAGCCGCACCCGGAAGGGGCGCGAGCCGGCCGCGCCGACGAAACCAGTGATGCCCTCCAGATAGCCCGCCAGCGTGGTACCTTCAAATTCCCCATCGAGGGTGAGCGCCAGGCGGCAGCCGCCCGCCTCCCCCGCGAGCCCCGCGTCGGGTTCCAGCACAGGGGTGACCGCGCCCCGCAGCCGGATGGGCTCCAGGTGCACGTTCCCCCCGCGGTCCTTCTTGATCCCGAGCCGGTAGCGGAGGTTCCGCACCTGCCACTGGCTCATGCCGACAAGGGCGCCGATCTCCTCATCGTTGCGCCCGTCCCGCACCAATTCCAGCAGGGCCTGGCGCTGCTCATGCGGAGCCAGTCGCTGGAAGTCGATCTTCCGGCCGGTGGCCGCAGCCGGCTCCGGAGCGGCGGGTTGCGCCGCCGCCGGCTGGGCCGGGTGAACCGGGCCGGTGAATACCGGATTCCCCATCGCTTCTGCCATGGCTCACCCTCCTGTCCCGTATGGGCTTCGTTCTGCCGGCAGTTTACCTGCCTGCTTCGTTGCCCGGGCACGGGTGAGTATGGCCGCCAACGTGGCGCTTCATACATTGCGGCGGCCTCAACTGGTGCATGCAAAGCCCGCAGCAAACAACCGCGGGCCGGGGGTGCCTCGACTAGCCGCGCAAGGGCCCGGTCACGCTATTTCGGGGCGCGCGGCGGACAGAGGGGGCGGACCGAAGGTCGGCGCACGGTGGCGGGGAAGTCGTGCCAGCACCAGTGCGGTACCAGGAGGGGATGAACCATGGCAGCGTCCGGTGAGGAGCGCCCGGGGGGTGCGGGCGGTGAAGAGGCCCGCTATGACTACGACGACGTCGTGGAGGCGACCTTTCCCGCCAGCGATTCCCCGGCGACCATGGCGGCACCCCGGTTGAAGGTGCCGGACGCCTTCCGGGAGCGGGAGCGGGAGCGCAGTCGCTCGCGGGAACCCCGATCCACCCGCCCCGCGGCCAAGGACAGCCGGAGCCCGGAACGACGGGGGCCGTGAGCACATCGGACCTCGCGTGCGCATATCGTTCCACCGGGTCGCGTGCCCATGGCGACCCGGGCACACGACCGTCATCGGGGCGCCCGCACCCGTCTGCCGGAGCGGGCGCGGACGCCCCGGGCCACGACTCGCGGCCGCAGCCGGCGGCAGGCTGACGGTGAGGATGGCCGGTGCCTACCGCCGGCGCTTGCCTCGTGTTGGGGCAAGCGGGGCGGCACCGGTGCCGGGAAGGGGGAGAGGAGAACAACCATGCACGCGCAGCACGCGCACGCGGGTGGCCGGTGGGCGGCCGGGCGGCGTGCCCTACGACGGTTCCCTTGGCCGGTCCTGGTGCTTGTGGCGGCCCTGGTTCTGGCGGGGTGCGGCCGGGCGGGCTCACCGGGGGCCGTCCCGTCCGGTCAAGACGGGACGGTGGCGCCGGCACCGGGCGGCGGGCCCAACAGCGAGGGTTCCGGCGGCACGACCGCTGGTGACAAACCGCCCCTCACCTACCTGATCTGTTTCGAGCCGGGCGGGCAGTCGGACATCGAGGCGCGGCGCCAGCAGCCTCACCTGGAGCGCCTCCTGGGCCGGAAGGTGGTCATCGACTACAAGGTCGGGGGCGGGGGCGCCCTCTGCTGGAGCGAGCTGGCCCGCAGCCGGCCCGACGGCTCCGTCGTGGCGGGCATCAACGTGCCTCACATCATCCTTCAGCCTTTGCAGCAGGAAGCCGGCTACCGCACCGAGCAGATCGAGCCGGTCGCCTTCTTCCAGTCGACCCCGCTGGGCCTGGCCGTCCCGGCGTCGAGCCCGTACCGGACGCTGGCCGACCTGCTGGAGGCCGCCCGGGAGAAGCCGGGGGAGATCAGCGTCAGCGGCTCGGGCACCTTCTCCGGCCACCACGTGGCCACCGCCCGCCTCGAGCGGCTGGCGGGCGTCGACCTGGCCTACGTGCCCTTCAACGGTGCGGCCCCGCAGATGACGGCCTTCCTCGGCGGCCACGTGACCGCGGCGTTCGCCAACTCCAACGACCTGATGAAGTACGCCAGCCGCATCCGGGTCCTCGCCGTGGCTGCGGAGGAGCGCCTCCGGGGCCTGCCGGACGTGCCCACCTTCCGGGAGCTGGGCATCGACCTGGTCGAGCGCATCGATCGGGGCGTGGGGGTCCCGGCGGGTACGCCCGAGCCGGTGATTCGCGAGCTGGAGGCGGCGTTTCTCCGGGTCGCCGAGGATGCTGCCATCCGCGCCCGGATGGAGGATGAAGGTTTCGTGCCCCTGGCCCTGGGCCGCGAGGAGAGCAAGCGGCATATCGCGGCGCTGTCGGAGGTCTATCGCGCCGTGGCAGAGGACCTGCGGCGGTGAGAGTGGCGGGGGGGGGGGCGGGGGGGGCGGGCGGGGGGGCGGCGGGGGGGGGGGGGGGGGGGGGGGGGGGGGGGGGCCCCCGCGGGCGCCCCCCCCCCCGGGGGGGGGGGGGGGGGGGGGGGGGGGGGGGGGG
>QGUQ01000003.1 GCA_003242195.1 Bacillota bacterium
GGTCAGGGTCAACGCCTGCATGCCCTTGCAGATCGCCCCGGCCCCTTAACTCCCAGCAGTGACCCCCGACTGGGCGTCGGCAGCCACCACCAGGAACTTCATCGATGTGCCCATACGGCGGATTTTTAGGCCCGCCTTCAGAAGCGCGGTCGCCGACTAGGATACTGCGCCACCCGCGGACTCAATTGAAATACCAACCATGAAACCGAGTTGATACACTTCCTCGGTGCGGCGGAGGCGCATTGTACCACGATCCCGCCGGACCGGCAAGCCCGGTGGCGCCGCGACCGCCGGCCCCGCGGGCGCCGGCGCGGGCGGCGGGTCGCCGGTCACGGGCGGCCGTGGCCGCCGCCGTCAGTAATACATTTTACCAGGCGGGAGCGTTCCGTCCTGCCCCTGGGCGTCAGCGCCTGCGCGCCAGGATCCGTCGCACCAGCCAGCGCAGGAGGTCGGCCCGCGGGCCGAAACCGGACAGGCTCGCTACGGCCCGCTCCGTTTCCTCCTCCGCCATCCGCCTCGCCTCTTCGAGGCCGATGAGCGAGGGTATCGTGACCTTGCCCCGCCGCTGATCGCTGCCCGCCCGCTTGCCCATCTCGGCGGTGTCGCCGACCACGTCCAGGATGTCGTCGACGAGCTGAAAGGCAGCGCCCAAAGCGGAGGCATAATCCGTCAAGCGCGCCAGGTCGTCCTCGCCCGCACCGCCCAGCAGGCCCCCGATGCGCACGCAGGCGCGGAACAGAGCGCCGGTCTTCCGTTGGTGGATGGATTGCAAGGTGGCCAGATCCACGCGGCCTTCCGTGGCCGCCAGGTCGTCCACCTGCCCGCCGATCAGCCCCAGCGTGCCCGCGGCCTCCGCCAGTTCGCGGATGACGCGCACGGCCCGTTCCGGCTCGACCCCCCGCTCCGGCAGGGTGGCCAGCACCTCGAAGGCGCGGGTCAGCAAGGCGTCGCCGGCCAAGATGGCGATGGCCTCGCCGTAGACCACGTGGTTGGCCGGTTGGCCCCGCCGCATGTCGTCATCGTCCATGGCCGGGAGGTCGTCGTGGACCAGGGAGTACGTGTGGACGAGTTCGACGGCGGCGGCCGCGCACTCCACCCCGTCGTTCACCGCTTCGGGCCCGCCCGCGCACTCGGCGGCCGCCATCACCAGCACCGGGCGCAGGAGCTTCCCCCCGGCCAGCGCGCTGTAGCGCATGGCCTCGTGGATGACACGCGGCGGCGTGTCGGCCGGCAGCAGCGCGCGATCCACGGCCGAGCGCGCCCGGCGCACCAGTTCCTCGAAGCGCTGGGAGAGCGCCTCCTCGGAGGCGTAACCGGTCCTCACCGATCCGCCGCCTCCTCCAGCAAGCCATGAGCGGGTGCGGTATACGGACGACCCTCTTCATCCTCCAGAAGCCATTCGATCTTGCGCTCGATCTCATCCAGGCGGCGATGGCACAGCCGCGCCAGCGCGATGCCGCGCTGGAAGAGTTCCAGCGACCGGTCCAGGCCGTGCTCACCGGTCTCGAGGGCGCGCACGATGGCCGCCAGTTCCTCGAGAGCCTCCTCGAAGGAGGGCTGCTCCTGGCCCCCCTCCTCCGGCTGCGGGCCGGGAGGCGTCGCGCCCGCTTCCGGCACCGCGTCCCCGACCGCTGCGGCGCGCTGGCCGGGCAATGCCTCCCCACCCGGTGTCACGTCCGCCATGCCCTCACCCCTCGTCCTTGGCGGTTTCCGGCCCGTGTTCCGTGGCTGTGGCGTCAGGGCCGCCTCCCGGTAGCGTCTCCTCCACCCGGCAGAGGAGTCGCCCGCGGTGTAGCCAGACCTCCACGGGCTCCCCCGGCGCCACGTCCCGCGCGTCCTTCACCACATGCCCCCTGGCGTCCCTCGCGATGCTGTAGCCCCGCGCCAGGACCGCCAGCGGGCTCAGGGCTTCCAGTTGTCCCGTCAATGCCCGGAGCTGCTGCCGCCGGTCCTCCACCCGTCGGCGCGCGACCGTCACCAGATCGTGGAGCAGCATGTCCAGCCGCTGCCGGTGCTGGAGCACGCGATCCCGCAGGTAGAACATGCCGCGGCTGGCAGCCAGTCTCTCCACGCGATCGCGGGCCATGCGCACGCGCAGGTAGATGGCCCGCTCCAGGCGCTGCCGGAGGTCGGCGAGGCGATCCCGCAACTCGTACCAGTCGGGGATCACCATCTCGGCCGCGGCGGAGGGCGTCGGCGCCCGGACGTCGGCGGCCAGGTCGCACAGGGTGAAATCCGTTTCGTGGCCGACCGCCGAGACGACCGGAATGGGGGACTCCGCCACCGCGCGCACGACCACTTCTTCGTTGAAGGGCCACAGATCCTCCCACGAACCGCCGCCGCGGCCGACGATCAGGACGTCCACGCCACCGAAGCGCCCGAAGCGGCGGATGGCGGCGGCGATGGCCGGTGCCGCCTCCTCGCCCTGGACGGGTACAGGCGCCACGACCAGGTGGACGCGCGGGTTACGGCGGCTGGCGACGCGGATGATGTCCCGCAGCGCGGCGCCGTCGGCGGAGGTCACCACGCCCACCCGCCGTGGGAGCCGCGGCAGCGGGCGCTTGCGAGCCGGGTCGAACAAGCCCTCCCGGCGTAGCCGTTCCTTGAGCTGCTCGAAGGCCAGGTAGAGGGCTCCGATGCCGTCCGGCTCCAGGAACTCCACATACAGCTGGTACTGGCCGCCGGCTTCGTACACGCCGATGCGCCCGCCGGCAATGACCGTCATGCCGTCCCCCGGTTCGAAGCGCAGGCCGCGGGCGGCCGAACGGAACATGACACAGCGCAGGGCGGCACGCTCGTCCTTGAGGGTGAAATAGATGTGTCCGGAAGAGTGATGCTTGTAGTTGCTGATCTCCCCGCGCACCCAGACGTGCTGCAGCTCGGGGTCCGCCTCCAGCAGCAGGCGCACCCGCGCCGTGAGCTCGCCCACCGACCAGACCCGGTCCGGTTGCGAGACCATCCGGGGCCAGGGAGCGACCGGCCCCCCCATGGCCGGCTGACTCATGCGCCCCACCGTCCGGCCACTGCGTCACCGGCTTCCAGCCAGACCTGGCTACGGGGAACCCGCCCTTCCTCCCGCGCGAAGGCGGCCTCCACCGTGTTGGCCAGGAGCATGGCCACGGTCATCGGGCCCACGCCACCCGGCACGGGCGTGACGGCGGCGGCCACCGCAGCCACCTCGTGGGTGCGCACGTCGCCCACGGGCCGGCCATCGACACGGGTGATGCCGACGTCGATGACCACGGCACCGGGACGCACGTGCTCGGGACCGATCAGCCCCGGGCGGCCGGCCGCCACCACCAGGATGTCCGCCTCCCGCGTCGCGGCGGCCAGGTCGGTGGTGCGGGAGTGGCAGACGGTCACCGTCGCGTCGTGAAGCAGCATCAGGCCCGCCAGGGGGCGCCCCACGATGGGGCTGCGGCCGACGATGGTCACGCGGCGTCCCGCCGGCGAAACGCCGTACGCGCGGAGGAGGGCCAGGATGCCTAGGGGCGTGCAGGGGACGAGGGCGGGCCGCCCGCGCCACAGGACGCCCGTGTTGACGGGATGGAAGCCGTCCACGTCCCGGGCGGGGTCCATGGCCGACACCACGCGCTCGTAGTCGATGCCCGCCGGCACGGGCCACTGTACCAGGACGCCGTCGACCCGCGACTCGCCACAGAGGGCGCGGACCAGGGCGATGACATCCTCCTCGGCGGCGGTGGCGGGCAGGTGGTGGACCTCCGAGTACAGCCCGGCCTCCTGGCATGCCCGTGCCTTCCCGGCGACATAAAGCAGGGAGGCCGGGTCATCGCCCACCACCACGGCCGCCAGACCCGGCCTCCGGCCGTACCGCCGACGGAAAGCGTCCGCCCGCTCCCGGACCATGGTCCGGAAACGCGCGGCCACCTCCCGCCCGTTCCACAGCTTGTCCACTGTTCGGCTCACCTCTTCCGCCCCACTCGCCGTCAGTGCCCGGCCGGGTCCGTGGCCAGCGCCGTGCCGGAGGGCGGGGAGGACGCGTCCCCGTCCCCGCTCTTCCCGTAGTCACGGGCCAGCTGTCCGAGGATCCCGTTGACGAACCGCCCCGATTCGGCACTGCTGAATCGCTTGGCCAGCTCCACCGCCTCGTTGATGGCCACGGCGGCCGGCACGTCCGGGCGGTTGGCGAACAGCAACTCGTAGATGCCGATGCGCAGGATGTTGCGGTCCACCCGGGCCAGACGCTGGATGTCCCAGTCCCGGGCGTACCGGGCGATCAGGTCGTCGATGGCTCGCCGTTCCGCCATCACACCGTTGAGCAGTTCACGGGCAAAGGCCAGGACGTCCTCTTCCAGTCCGTACTCGGCGGCCGCCCAGTCGAGCCCTGCCAGCACGGGATGACCAGCGGCCTCCCACTGGAAGAGGGCCTGGAGGGCCGCTTCCCGTGCCCGCCTGCGCGCCCCGGCCTTCTCACCCGACACCCTACCGTCCTCCCGTCGAGGCATCTTGCCCTTCACCCGTGCCGCTTGCCCGTTCGGCTCCACCAGCGCTCCAGGGTTTCGGCCCAATCCAGCTCGCCCTCGTCGACGCGGGCGCCGATCTGGAGGCCCAACCAGGCGAGGGCGAGGGCCAGCAGCGTCCAGCCGAGGCCCAGCCACTTCACCAGCAGGGCGATCACGACCCCCGCCGCGGCGCCCACAATTTTCCCCGCATGGCGCCGCCAGATGCCGCGGCCTTCCTCCACGCCAACCACCGCCCTCCCGCCCCGCGTCACTCGGGCTTGCGCCAGCGCTCGGAGGCGATGCGCTCCACGACGATCCGGACGTCCGCCACCCGCGCGCCCACGATCTCCTCGATGGTCTCCTTGAGCCTGGCCTGGAGTTCGGGAGCCACCTCGGGGATGCGGTAGTCGGGCAGGACCTCCGCCCGGATGCGCAGGGAAAGCCCTTCCCGCGTCGCCTGCACCCTTGCGCGCAGGTCACGCACCCCGGGCACCTGCAGCCCCGCTCGCCGGGCGAGTTCCTCGATGGCCCCCAGCGAGGTCCGGACTTCCCCCGCCTCTCCGGTGAAAGAAACCGCCGCCCGCCGCGGCGGTCGCAGGGCATGCCAGGCCACGTGCAAGCCGCTGAGGACGAAGGCCAGGCCTACCACGCCGACGACCCATGGGGGAACGCCAGCGCGCCCCGACCATGCCGGAATCCAGAGGGGCACCCCCTCCGGTCCGGGTCCGACGGCGACCTGCCAGATCAGAACCCCGCCAATGGCGGCCAGCACCAGGGAATTCAGTACGGACAGGAACCAGTTGAACGCGGCCATCCCCCGCCCCCTTCCGGGGCCCCCCGGGTGGCGCGGCCTGCCACTCCCGCTCTACTTGGCCCGCGCCTCCACCTCGCGCTCCGTCTCGGGGAATGCGACCCCCTGGACGTGGATGTTGACGGCTTGCACGCGCAGCCCCGTCATCGTTTCGACGGCTCGCTTGACGTTCTCCTGGACGCGCTCGGCCACCTGAGGGATGCGGACCCCGTACGCGACGATCAGGAAAACGTCGATGGTGCATTCCCGGTCGCCGACCTCGACCTTGACGCCCTTGCCGAGGTTCTTCCTCCCGAGCATCTCGGAGATGCCGCCTACCAGCCCGCCACTGGCCATCCCGGCCACGCCCTCGATCTCCATGGCGGCGATCCCCGCGATGACGCTGACCACTTCATTGGCGATACGGACGTGGCCGCCTTCGTCCTCCCCGGGGAGCGGAAGGAATTCGTTCTGCTCGTCCATTTCCTGCCACCTCCGAGCGCCGTGCGGGCCGGCTCCCGGGAACCCCGCAGACGCCAGTAATTATATCGCGGGCGCGGGCGGCGGGCCAATGCGGCCCGCCGCCCACCATCCCTCCACGGCGGCCGCCCGTCCCCGGGCCGCCCGCCGGCCTCCCCCGACGCCCACCTCGCCCCGGAACCGCCTTACCCGTCCCGGGCCACGATGCGGATGCCCTCGTAGCCGATACCCGTGACCTGGCGGACGATGTCGGCCACCCGGGCCGCGTCCGCCTGCTGGAAGCGGTCGGCCTTCAAGACCACGATGGCCGCCTGGTCGTAGACAAACACCACCGCGTCCTCATACCCCTTGCTGCGGATCAGCTGTTCGATCTGCTGCTCCACGCCCTGGCGCTGGGTCAGCTGGACCAGGGCCTGCTGCGCCTGTTCCCGGGCGCTGGCGCTGGCGTTGGCGTTGTTGGCGATGGCCTGCAGCCGCTCCACCTGGCGGTCGTAGATGGCCTGGCGTTCGACGCGGAGGTCCGCGAAGCCCCCGGCACCCGCCAGGGGGTTCGCCTCTCCGGACCCGGCCTGGCCGGTCTCCTCCCCGGCGGTCCCCTCCAGCGCCCCCTGATCGCCGCTGGCGTCCCAGCCATCCAGGCTGCTACCCTGACCCGCTTCGTCCCCGGTGGCGGTCGCGTCCCCCAGGGCGGCACCCTGCAGGGCGCCCTGCTGGTTGAATTCCTCCCACTTGGCCGCGATGTAGGCGAACACCACCGCCACGACCACCAGAAAGACGAGGAACTTACCGGGCGATCCGGCCCGCAACCTGCTCATCACTCCGACCCCCTCATCCGGTTGGGATCACCGGCCAGCACCGTCACCCGGTGGACCGGCACATCCAGGTACGTGGCCACCGCCTGCACGAGGGCAGCGCGGATCCCGTCGTCGCTGGCTCCCTCCGCCACCACCATCACACCTGCGATCTGCGACGCCTCCACCTGGCTGATCAGCGCCCCCGTCTCCCCCCTTCCCACCAGCAGGTCGCGCTCCTGGCGCTGCTCGGTGGTCGTCCGGCGACCGCCGCCGGAGTCCTGTTCCTCCGTGCGGCGCTCGGTATCCACCTGGTTGGCCGCGTACTCGTAGTGAGGCCCGCGGCGCAGGTAGATCTCCACCCGGACCCGTCCCGTCCCCCGCACGGCCGAGAGGATGTCCTCCAGCCTGGCCGCCAGGCGAGCGGCCATGGGGTCCAGCGGGTCGACGGACGCGCCCGCGGCCGGCCCCTGGCCGGCGGGCACCGCTTCCGGCGGCGGGTCCTCCCCGCGGCCCCGCATTTGCCCGGCCAGCAAGAGCGCCACTCCGAGGACCAGCGCGGCCGCCAGCAGCAGCTGCTGGCGGAAGCGGGGATCCCGCCAGTCCAAGGTGAGGGCCAGCGGTCCCCTGGGAACTCGCGGCGCGTCCATCCCCTCACCTCCCCTCCACCGTCTCCACCCACGAAACGGCGATGAGTCCCGGTTCCACCTGCAGCCGCGCGGCTAGGGCGCCCTGCAGGCGCGCCGCC
The DNA here is from genome assembly GCA_003242195.1 of Bacillota bacterium. GTDB lineage: Bacteria > Bacillota > Sulfobacillia > Thermaerobacterales > Thermaerobacteraceae > ZC4RG37. The sequence continues at coordinate 7,273 of QGUQ01000003.1, forward strand.
ATGGACGCGCGAGCCGCGGGCGGGACGGGCCGGGAATCCCCGTCCCCGTCCGCCGCACCCGTCCGCGGGCCGATGCGCACCGGTTCCACCGGGCGGACCGAGCCCTGGGCCCGGTCCAGCACCGCTGCCGGCAGGCGGCCGGGGAGGCTCACGGTGATGCCCTCGATCATGCCCTGGCGCCCGCTGGCGGCGTCGGTGACCACGGTTACGTCGATGGCCACCGGATCGAAGCCGAGGGTCGCCCGCACCGTATCCCGCACGAGGGCGGCCAGCCGCTGCCGGTGCACCTCCAGCACCAGGGCCTGGGTGCGGGCACGGGCCTGTTGGGGATCCTCCCGGGGCGGCGCGGGGACGACGGCCGCGCCTGCGTCCCGCAGGGCCCGCTCCCATCCTGTCAGGAGGGACGCCGGCTCGGTCTGCAGCAGCGCCAGCACCGGCCGGACGATGGCCAGCAGGATGAACAGGCCCAGGACCACCTGCACGTAACGGCGCGCGCCCCCGCTCGGCAGGGCCATCTGCACGATGCCCGTGAGGAGCAGGACGAGAACGACCTGGCGCACCCACTCGCTGATCCCGCCCATGGGCGCCCTCCTACCGCATCATCACGGCGGCGTTGCCCGCCGCCAGCATCACCGACAGCACGATGAAGAACATCAGCCCGACGACGGCCGTGGCCACGGCCACCAGCACGATGTGATCGCCCATGGCCTGGAGGGATGCCGTCACAGGCCCCGGCCCCACGGGCTGGATCGCCGCCGCCACGAGCCGGTAGATGAAGACCAGCACGGCCAGCTTGACCAGCGGCAACGCCACCAGGGCGAACACGGCCACCAGGCCCAGGAGGTTGGCGGCATTCCTCAGCAGCAGGGACGACGTGACCACCAGCTCCACGGAGTCGGCCAGCATGCCGCCCACCACCGGGACGAAGGCGCCGACGAGGTACTTGGCAGTGCGCAGGGCGATGCCGTCGGCCACGGTGCCCGCGGCGCCCTGGATGGCCACGACGGCCAGGAACACGGTCATGGCCAGGCCGAGGAGGACGATGGCCGCCTGGCGCAGCAGCCGGGCCAGCCCGGAAAGGGAGGTCGCCAGGGGAAAGTGGCCGACCAGTTCGATCACGGCCGCCAGGAAGATCAGAGGCAGCACCCACTGGCTCACCAGCACGCTCACCGTCTGGGCGACGGCCACCACGAGAGGATGGAACAGGCCAGCCGTCGCCACGGCCCCGGAGGCCGCCAGCAGGGGGAGGAGAACGGGCAAGCTGGCCATGAGGAAGTTGACCAGGCTCTCGATGGTGCCGCGGGCTAGCGCCAGGGCGTCCCGGAAGCTGACTAACGCCAGGGCCACCAGGACCAGGAAGACGACCGCATGGGCCGCCCGGGCCACCGCCTCGTTCCCGAAGGCGTGCTCGATGGACTGGAGGACGGCCAGCAGCACCGCCAGCACCAGCAGGCGCAGCAGCAGTCCGCCCCCGGTCACCACCTCCTCGGCTAGAGCTCGCAGCAAGGCGGCCAGCACATCGGTGGCGTTCCAGGGCAGGGACCCCTGGCGCAACGCCTGGAGGGTGCTCTCCCAATCCAGTCCGGGCAGCGTGTCCCCGACCTCTTGCCGCACCCGCTCCAGGGCCCGGAGGAAACCCCCGCTGTCCAGTTCCTCCCATTGCTTCCGGGCGATCTCCTCCAGCGTCGCTGCGGACGCCGCGGGAGCCGGCGAGGAATCGTCCGCGCTCCCCTCCTGCCCGTCGACGGCGGCGCCGTGGACGTCCCACGCCGCGCTGGCGACCCCCGCCGCGGCGATGCCTGCTCCCGTGGCGTGGACGGGCAGACGCCCCGCCAGCAGGAACCCGGCGACCAGCAAGCCCCCCGTCACCGCCAGGAGGGACCGGCGGAAGGACCGCCCGGTCACGGGGGTGCTCCCCGTCAGGCCGGCTGGCACTTCCCGCTGTCCACCGCAGGTCGTCGCGGCCATGGCGATCCCCCCTTCGCGGTCCCTACGCCGTCCCCGCCGTCCGCCTGTCTCAGGACCGGCACCTCTTCAGGCGGGCAGGAGCCCGAGCAGGAGCTCCAGGACCGCCATCAGGACCGGCACGGAGAGCAGCAGAATCACGATCTTGCCCGCCAGCTCCACCTTGGCGGCCAGGGCGCTCTCGCCCGCGTCCCGGCAGAGCTGCGCCCCGAACTCGCTCAGGTAGGCGACCCCGACGATGCGGAGGAGGACATCCAGGTATCGCATGTCGAGGCTGGCCCGCTCCGCCACCTGGGTGATGACCCTGATCACCGCCTGCACCTGGCCCGCCAGGAGCAGGAGGACCGCAGCCGCCGTGACCAGACTCAGCAAGACCGCCCATTCCGGTCGTGCCTGGCGCAGCAGCACCAGCAGGACGCTGGCCACCAGGGCGATCCCCACCACCTGTGCGATGGTCATCGCTCTCAACCCAGGTCGAAGAGGGTCTGGATCGTCTCGAACAACTCGACGATGACCTGCACCGTCATCCACAGCACCACCGCCAGCCCGGCCAGGAGCACCGTGAAGGCGTATTCCTCACGCCCCGCCGTCTTCAGCAGCGTGTAGACCACCGTGACGATGATGCCGATGCCCGCCAGGCGCAGGATCAGGCTGGGATCGACCACCACCGCGCCTCCTCCCTAGAGCAGCAGGAGCCCGATGAGCGCTCCCGCCAGGAGCCCGCCGAACCGGTAGAGGCGCCCCCACCGCTGTTCCAGCTCGACCGCCCGTGCCTCGGCGGCTTCGAGCCGGTGCATGGCCAGGCGCAGGTGCCGGATCTGGTCGTCGCGGTCGGTGACCCCGAGATACGGTCCCAGCGCCAGAAGGATGCGGGCGTCGTCCGGCGCCAGGGCGCTGGTGCCGGCCACGGCCAGCACGGCACGCCTCCAGGCGGTGGCGGCCGGGGCGGGATCGGGTGGCGCCAGCTCCTGGGCGGCCTGGCGGAAGAGGGAGGCGGCGGGTTCGGGATAGAGGCCGGCGATCCGCCGGCAGGCCGCCGGCAGCGGCGTGACGGCGAAGCCGATCTCCGTCTCCAGTGCCTGCAGGGAGGTACGGAGGACGCGGAGCTCTCCCGGCCGCCGTGCCAGCTCCGCCGCCCGCAACCAGCCCCAAGCCGCACAAGCCGCCACCACCAGCCCGAGGCCCAGCCAGCGCATGCCCCTTTCGCCTCCCTCGCCAATGCCACGCCTCCGGCGCCGGGTCTGCAAGATGCCCGCCCGGAGCTCAGGCCGGCGGCCCGACAGGCTCCCATTCCCCGCCGGGCTGGAGGCGGTAGACGCCCGTGCACCTCCCGGGGACGGAACGGCGTTCCAGGCGAACGAGGCGGCTGAAGGCCGCCGCCTCCAGGAGGGGCCACAGGTGACGGCGGCGCGCCACCTCCGCCGGCTCCCCGGCGTGGGCGCTGGCCAGAACGCTGACGCCGGCGTTCATCGCCTCGGCGACGGCCGCCGCGTCTTCCGGGCCGCCGATCTCGTCGGTGATCACCACCTGAGGGGACAGGGCGCGGAGGGCGAGGAGGATGCCGGCGGCCTTCGGGCAGTGCTCCAGCACCTCGGTGCGCGGGCCCAGATCGAAGGTGCCGCCTCCTGCCAGCTCGCCCCGCTCGTCCACTACCGCTACCCGAAGGCCCGGCAGGGTACCGGGCAGCCCCAGGCTGGCCAGGCGAGCCAGCTCCCGCAGAAGGGTGGTCTTGCCGCTGCCGGGCGCGCCGATCAGCAGCGTGCTGGCGAGCCGGACCCGGCCGTGGCGGCGCTCTACCAGGCGGCCCACGACCCCGTCGGCACATCCCTTGACCTGGCGGGCCCGCCGGATGACGAGGCCGCGCACGGTCCGGAAGCGCTCGATGCGGCCGTCCACCACCTGCACCTCGCCCGCCAGGCCGACCCGGTGGCCGCCGGGCAGGGTGAGGAAACCCTGGCGTGCCTGCTCTTCCACGGCATACCAGGAGCTGGCGGTCATACGCTCCAGGCAGGCCGAGAGCTCCTCGCCGCTGACGGGCGGCGCCGCCCCCGGATCGTCCACCAGGCCCCCGCCACCGGTCACGAACCCGTCACCCACCGGCGTCAGGACCCAGAGGGGCCGGCCGATGGCGATCCGGATCTCCTCCGCCAGCTGGCGGGTGACCGGGGGCAGGGCCGCGAGCCGCCGGGCGAGGGTCGGCGGGAGGTATCGCATGATCTCGTCCCACCCCTCGCCCGTGCCGGCCACCACGTCCCGGCGGCCCGGCGACGCCCGTTCCGGGCTGCGGCCTCCGGGAGCGTGATCGCTGGCGCCGGGCCCCCGGTGCCCGGCCTCCACCGCCGAGCTCCGGGGGCGGACGGGGGGATGGACGAGCGGGCGTGCCCCGCCGGCAAGGGTTCGTCCTGTGTCCGCGGCCATCTCCTGTCCCATCTCGTTCCCAGGTATATGAGGGGCTTGGCCGCTTTAACACCGCGGTCACACGGTGTCGCGGCGGCCGCGGGCGCAGCCCGGGCAGGGCCGCGCTCGGGAAGGGACATGGGTGCCAGGCGGGGGAATCGCAAGGAAATCGCAAGGAATGGGAACCCAGGCGCGATGAAAAAGGCCGTCGCCAGCGGGTGGCGACGGCCCGGCGTGGACCGTTAGAAGGGAGCGGAAGCGCGACCGGGATCCCGACCCGCCTGGGGACCGGCCGAAGGGCCGTCCCCCTGCTGCCCGGAGGCACCGCGGGTGGTACGGGTCCGGGCTCCCGTCAAGGGTTCCTCGCCGTCATCCACCTCCGTGTCGGGAAGGAAGTCGTGGACGACCGCTCCGCAATGGGGGCACACCCATTCGAACTCCGTCTCGTCCCCCTCCGGGTCGCGGTCGAACCGGATCTCGTCCCGGGCCACTGCGTAGGAGGCCCCGCATTCCGGGCACTCCAGGACGAGGCCTTCGACCGGCGAGCCCGGCTCGGACGCGCCGTCCTCACCAGCGGGGATGCCTCCCGCAAAGACCACGGCTCCTTCGAAGTCGGCCGGTAGGGCCTCGTCCTCGTCCTCTTCCTCCCCGCCGGTGGCGTTCCCGGTCCCCGGGCGCCGGCCGCCGACCCCCGCCACCGATTCCTCCAGGTCGTACAGGTCCTGGTCCAGCTCGCCCAGGTACTCGGCCAGTTCCCCCAGCCTCGCGTCCAGTTTCTCGAGCTGGGCGGCCATGGCTTCCATCGCCTCCACCACGGTCACCAGCAACCGGCCCTCGGGCGAGCGGCCGGAGACGTCGAGGCCCGCCGCCAGGCCCTTGAGATAGGCCACGCGTGAACGCAGACGGCGCACCGGGCTGTCCCCTCCTCGGGCTGTGGTGCCGCCGCGGCAGCGGTAAGATCGCGGCGGTCGGTCACGGGTCTCGCGTCAGCATGCCCGAAAGGACGCCCCCATAAACGCAACGGCCCCGCCGGGGGGCGAGGCCGCCGGGTCCACCATGGGACTTCACACCCGTTCCACATAGGCGCCGGTACGCGTGTCCACCCGGATGGTGTCGCCCACGTTCACGAAGAGCGGCACCTGCACCACGGCTCCCGTCTCCAGCTTGGCGGGCTTGGACCCGCCCTGGGCGGTGTCGCCGCGCACACCCGGCTCGGTCTCCACCACCTTGAGATCCACGGTGGTCGGAAGCTCCACGCCCAGCGTCTTGTCGCCCGTCTTCAGGAGCTTGACCAGCATGCCTTCCTTCAGGTAATCGACGGCGTCCCCCATCTGCTCCCTGTGGAGGCCCACCTGGTCGTAGGTCTCGGTGTCCATGAAGAAGTACTGTCCATCGGCCTCGTAGAGGTACTGCATCTCCCGCTTCTCGATGTGGGCCAGGGGGAAGCGCTCGTCCGGGCGGAAGGTGCGGTTGATGGTTGCCCCGGTCTCCAGGTTCTTGATCTTGGCCCGGACGAAGGCCTGGCCGCGGCCGGGCTTGACATGCTGGAACTCCAGCACCTGGTGTACCGCGCCGTCGATCACGACCGCCATGCCGTTCTTGAAGTCGCCTGCCTGGATCATGGGCCTGCCTACCTCCCTCGACTCCCGGACCCGCGGTCTTACGAGACCGCGAGCTGAAGGAATTCCTTGGTGACCCGGGTCAGGATCTCACCGCCGTTCTCGGTGACCACCACCAGATCCTCGATGCGGACGCCTCCCCAGCCGGGCAGGTAGATGCCCGGCTCAACGGTCACCACCATGCCCGGTGCCAGCACGTCGTCTCGGCCGTTGGCGGCCAGCCGGGGCCCCTCGTGGACCTCCAGGCCAACCCCGTGGCCCGTGGCGTGGCCGAAGTGGTCGCCGTACCCCGCCTCCTCGATGACCGCGCGGGCGGCACGGTCGACCTCGGCGCCGGTGGCCCCGGGACGAACCGCCGCCAGAGCCCGCCGCTGGGCCTCCAGGACGATGTCGTAGATTCGGCGTTGCCGCTCGCCGGCCGGGCCGACCACCACCGTCCGCGTGCAGTCGGAGGCGTAGCCCCCGTAGAGAGCGCCGTAATCGATGGTCACGAAGTCGCCCGCCTCGATCACCCGGTCGCTGGCCGTGCCGTGGGGCAGGGCCGAGCGAGGGCCGGAGGCGACGATGAGATCGAAGGAGACCCCTTCGGCGCCGCGCCGGCGCATGGCGAACTCGAGTTGCAGCGCCACCTCCCGCTCCGTCACACCGGGGCGCAGGTCGGCCAGCACCTCCAGCAGCGCCTCGTCGGCGATGCGGGCCGCCTGCCGGATGGCTGCGATCTCTGCGGGATCCTTGATCCGGCGCAGTTCCTCGATCCATCCCCCCACGGCCACCATTTCCACTTTCTCCGGCAGGGCGCCGCGCAGGCGCTCCCACTGGGCGTAGGTGAGGTGGTCGCGCTCGAATCCCAGGCGGCCCAATCCCAGCTCCTGGATCCGCCGGCCCAGGTGGCGGTAGACGTCGGGCTCGTGGCGCACGATCTCGAAGCCGGGGGCCTGGGCCGCGGCCTGCTCCAGATAGCGGAAGTCGGTCCAGAGCTCCGCCCGGTCGGCGGTGATCAGCAACCATCCGGAGCTACCGGTGAAGCCGCTGAGGTAGCGGCGATTGGCCGGTGAACCGACCAGAAGGCCCTCCAGGTTTTCCTCCGCCATGCGCCGGCGCAGCCTTTCCAGCCGCGCGGCCGTGGCGGCCTGCGGGGTCGCCTCTGCCATGCCGTCCCCTCCCGTTCAGTAACGTAAGATGGCGTGCACCGGCCGATCGCCCAGCCGCCTCCGGCCTTCCAGGACACCGATCTCGATCAGGTAGGCGAAGCCGACCACCTCCCCGCCCAGCCGCCCGACCAGCTGGGCGGCGGCGGCACTGGTGCCGCCCGTCGCCAGCACGTCGTCGACGATCAGCACCCGCTGGCCGGGCGCCACGGCGTCCTCGTGGATCTCGATGGCGGCCGCGCCGTACTCCAGCTGATAGTCGACGCGGGCGGTGGTCAGCGGCAGCTTGCCGGGCTTTCGGGCCGGGATGAACCCCTTGCCCAGCTCGAGGGCCAGGGGCGCAGCCAGCAGGAAACCCCGGGCCTCGATGCCCAGGACCAGGTCGAAGGAGATGTTCGCCACGGCCTCGCGCAAGGCATCGACCGCCATGCGGTAGGCCCTGGCCGAGGCCAGCAGCGGGGTGATGTCGAGAAAGGTGACGCCCGGTACCGGGTAGTCGGGGACGGAACGCACGTGCTGGCGCAGGAATTCCTCGTCCACGCCCACCGGCACCCGCGGGCCCAGATCACCGGTCACGCCGGTCATCGGTTGTTCCTCCATTTCCAGGTAGCGTTGGCGTCAGCGACGCTCCGTCCAGGCCGGTTGCCCGTACTTGTCCCGGGCCAGCCCGTCGGCCAGAGCGCGCTCGGCGGGCGTCATCTCGCCCTCTTCCCACTCCAGGCCCAGCTCTTCCGAGAGCCCCTCGGCGACCACCCGCTGGACCTCGGCCGCCTCGACCCGGCGGCCCAGGACCTCGTCCAGGGCGATGACCTGGCGCCGCAGGAGCTCGGCCCGCTGCGGACCGTCCCCGGGCAGCCCGCCCAGCACCCGGGCGTGCAGCTCGGGGACGAAGGACAGCAAGATGGAGCCGTGTTCCAGCACCGCGTCGCCCTGGCGCACCTGGGCGCTGCCCACCAGCTTCCGACCCGCCACGGTCACCTCGCAGGCGCCCGGCGCGTCGAAGCAAGCGGCTGAGCCCGGGATACCCGGGCGCACGCGGCGGGTGGCCGGAGCCAGCACCGCCTCCACCCCCAGACGCCGCAAACCGCGCACCAGCCCGGCGCTGATCCGCCGGTGGGAGTCTATCACGGAGCCCGGCAGCAGCTCCCGCGGCACGACCAGGCAGTAGGTGACCTCCAGGTGGTGGAGGAGCGCCCGCCCGCCCGTCGGCCGCCGCACCACGTCGATCCCCAGCTCCTGGCAGGCCCGGCGGTCCACCGCCCGGGCCACCGCCTGGAAGTAGCCCAGGGAGACGGCGGGTGGATCCCAGGCGTAGAAGCGCAACGTGGGGGGCGCCTCCCCGGCGGCGCAGGCGCGCAGCAGCGCCTCGTCCGCCGCCATGTTGGCGGCACCCGGGGCCGCCGGCGAGCGGATCAGGCGCCCGCGTCGTCCCACGCCTAGGAGGCCCCCCCCGGCCGCCACCGGAGCACGGGACGGCGGGCGGCGGCAGCCTCGTCCAACCGGCGCACGGGCGTGTTATGGGGGGCCTCTTTCAGCAACTCGGGCTGGCGCTCCGCCTCCTCGGCGATCCGCTTCATGACGGCCACGAAGCGGTCCAGCGTTTCCTTGCTCTCGGTCTCGGTCGGCTCGATCATCAGGGCTTCCTCGACGATGAGGGGGAAGTAGATGGTCGGCGCGTGGATGCCGAAATCCAGCAGCCGCTTGGCCACGTCCAGGGCCCGCACGCCCGTGCGTTCCCGCAAGTTGGACGCCGAGAGGACGAACTCGTGCTTGCAGACGCGGTCGTAGGGCAGCCGGAAGTACTCCGCCAGCTGCCGCATCACGTAGTTGGCGTTGAGGACCGCGTCCTCGCTCACCCGGCGCAGGCCCTCCGGGCCCAGGGCACGGATGTAGGCGTAGGCCCGCACCAGCACCGCAAAGTTTCCGTAGAAGGAGCGCATGCGGCCGATGGCCTGCGGCCGGTTCTCGTCCAGGTAGTAACGCCCCGTCTCGGGATCCCGCTCGACGAGGGGTGCGGGCAGGAAGGGCACGAGTTTCTCGGTGACGCCCACGGGACCGGAGCCCGGGCCACCGCCGCCGTGGGGCGTGGAGAAGGTCTTGTGCAGGTTGAAGTGGACCACGTCGAATCCCATGTCCCCCGGGCGTGAGATTCCCAGGATGGCGTTGGCGTTGGCCCCGTCGTAGTAGAGGAGCCCGCCGGCCTGGTGGACCATCTCCGCGATGCGGTGGATGTTCTCGTCAAACAGGCCCAGGGTGTTGGGATTGGTCAGCATCAGCGCGGCGACCTCGTCATCCAGCACCCGTTCCAGTTCCGCCAGGTCCACGCCGCCGCGCTCGTCCGACGCCACCTCCACCACCTTGTAGCCGGCCATGGCGGCGGTGGCGGGATTGGTCCCATGGGCGGAGTCCGGCACGATGACCTTGTAGCGGTGCCCCTCGCCGCGGGACTCGTGGTAGGCGCGGATGAGGAGGATGCCCGTCAGCTCGCCGTGGGCGCCGGCCGCCGGCTGGAGGGTGGCCCGCGCCATGCCCCCGATCTCGCACAGGGCCCGTTCCAGGTCGTACATCAGGCGCAGGGCGCCCTGGGCCAGCTCATCGGGGACGTAGGGATGCAGCCGGCTGAATCCCGGCAGGCCGGCCACGTACTCGTTGACCTTGGGGTTGTACTTCATCGTGCACGAGCCCAGGGGGTAGAAGGCCGTGTCCACGGCATAGTTCATCTGACTGAGGCGCGTGTAGTGGCGGACCAGGTCCACCTCGGCGACCTCCGGGAGGACCGGGGGCTCACGCCGTAGCAGTTCCGCGGGCACCAGTTCCTCCACGGGCCGCACGGGGACGTCCGGTTCCGGCAGCCCCGCGCCCCCGCGTCCCGGTCGGCTGTATGTGAAGATCAGGGGTTCCGGGACCGGTCCGGTACCCGGCATCTCCGGGCCGGCACCGGTGTCGCCGGCCTCCTGCCCCCCAGCGGTGGGCGGGCGGCGGTTGGCCGCGTCGGTCATCGTGCCACCTCCCACGCCGCCACCAGGCCGTCCAGCTCGCGGCGGGTGCGCTGCTCCGTGACCGCTACCAGCAACTGCCCTCGCCGCCCGGGCTCCCAGCGTCCCAGGTCGGGACCCACCAGATAGCCGGCCTCTCGGGCGGCCGCCGCCGCGTCGACGCCCGGCCGGTCGCAGCGGACGACGAACTCCTTGAAGAAGGGCGCCTCGAAGGCCAGGTGGAATCCTGGCAGGCCGGCAACGCGCTCCGCCAGGTAGTGGGCCTTCTGAAGGCAGAGCTCCGCCACCCGCCGCAGGCCGCGGGGGCCCAGGGCGGCGAGGTAGATGGTGCCGGCCAGGGCCATCAGCGAGTGATTGGTGCAGATGTTGGACGTGGCCCGGTCACGGCGGATGTGCTGCTCGCGGGTCTGCAGGGTGAGCACGTAGCCGGTGCGGCCCTGGCGATCCACCGTCTGCCCGACGACCCGGCCCGGCATCCGCCGTACGTGCTCGGCGCGGCAGGCGAAGAAGCCGAAGTGGGGGCCGCCGAAGGCCATGGGCAACCCCAAGGCCTGCCCGTCCCCGACCACGATGTCCGCACCGTAGCGGCCCGGCGCCTCCAGCAACCCCAGGCTGATGGGGTCGGCGCTGACCACCAGCAACGCGCCCCGAGCCTTGACCCGCGCTGCGATCTCGTGGACCGGCTCCAGGCAGCCGTAGAAGTTGGGTTGCTGGACCAGCACGCAGGCGACGTCGTCGCCGTCCAGGGCGCGCTCTAGCTCCGCCAGGTCGACGGTGCCCGTCCGGCCGTCCGCCGCCACCGTGGTCACCGGCAGGCGCTGCCCGGCGGCGTAGGTGGCCAGGACCTGGCGGTACTCGGGGTGCACGGTGCCCAGCACGACCACCCGCTCCCGCCGCGCCACGTTGACCGCCATCAGTGCGGCCTCGGTGAGGGCCGTCGCTCCGTCGTACATCGACGCGTTGGCCACGTCGAGCCCCGTCAGCTCCGCGATCATGGTTTGGAACTCGAAGATCGCCCGCAGGGTCCCCTGACTGACCTCGGGCTGGTAGGGCGTGTACGCGGTTGCGAACTCGCCCCGGCCCGCCAGGTAGGGAACGACCGGGGGGATGAAATGGTCGTAGACGCCGCCGCCCAGGAAACAGACCATGCGGCTGGCCGGGTTCTCGGCCGCCAGTTCCTCCAGGTGGGCGACCAGCTCCGGCTCGCTGAGGGCCGGCGGCAACCGGAGCGGCTGGCGCAGCCGGACCTCCTCGGGGATGTCGGCAAAGAGCTCGTCGATGGAGCGGATGCCAATGGCGGCCATCATCGCGCGCCGGTCTTCGTCCGTATTGGGTAGGTAGGAGATGCCCATCGCTCGCCCCCCGC